>CADEEX010000162.1 GCA_902826465.1 uncultured Acidobacteriota bacterium | reverse complement strand
GCGTGCGAGTCCTTCAGTGATCTCAGCTTCCGTAATCGTCAACGGCGGCAGCATGCGCACCACCGTGTCCGCCGTGCGGTTGACGATCACGCCGTGCTTCAGCCCGAGCGGGACGATCGCCGAGGCGTCGATTGCGAGATCGAGGCCCCACATCAGACCCATGCCGCGTACTTCCCTGACGAATGAATGACGAGCGGCAAGCGCGCGAAGTTGCTGCTCGTAGAAAGGACCGACCGTTGCGACGTGCGCCATCACCCCGCCATCGAGCAGCTGGTCGAGAAAGTAGAGTGCCGCGCGGCACGCGAGCAGATTGCCGCCGTAGGTGGTGCCATGGTCGCCATAGGAGATCTTCGACGCGACCTCGCCGCTCAGCAGCACCGCCCCCACAGGCATGCCGCCGCCGAGCGCCTTGCCAAGGGTCATCAGGTGCGGCTTCAAGCCGATCACCTGAGAATAGAACGCCTGGCCCGTGCGCCCCAGCCCGCTCTGCACCTCGTCGGCGATGATGATGGCGCCGGTGCGCTGGCTGGCCTCGTTGATGGCCCTTGCGTACTCCGGCGTCAACAGCCGAACACCGCCTTCGCCCTGAATCGGCTCGACGACAATGGCCATGGTGTTCGTCGTGACCGCTGCGGCGAGTGCCGCCGGGTCGTTGGCCGGAATCCATTTCACCCCACCGAGCAGTGGCTCGAACGGCGCGCGATAGTGCTCGTCGGATGTGATCGACAGCGCGCCCATCGTCCGGCCGTGGAATGACTCCTCGAGGGCAATGATCTCGGTGCGGGTTTCGCCGAGCGTGTACCAGTAGCGCCTGGCGAACTTCAGCGCTGCTTCCATGGCTTCGGTGCCGCTGTTGCAGAAGAACGCGCGGTCGAGCCCGGCGAGCTGTGTCAGCCGCTGGGCGAGCTGGCCTTGCAGCGGGTGGAAGAACAAGTTCGACGTATGCAGCAGCGTCTGCGCCTGATCGCCAAGGACTTTCGCGAGGCCAGGATTGGCATGGCCAAGCGACGCGACCCCGATGCCCGACAGCAGGTCGAGGTACTCGCGGCCGTCGACGTCGTAGAGACGCACGCCCTGGCCACGCACCAGCGTGATCGGCTGACGGCGGTACGTCTGCAGAACGTAGTGCGCTTCGAGTGCTTGAGAGCTGTCTACCATCGTCGTCATCGTCTGTCTGTCCTTGTCGGCGCCCAGGGACGCCGAAATACGGCGTCCCTGAATTGGGACGCCGCTACGTGCGAACTGCCGCGGCGAGTCGCGTCGCGTCTGTCGGCGACGGGCTCGTGATCGCGGCTTCGAGCGCGCGGCCGTTGCGACCATCGACGATCACGATATCGCCGACGCCGTGCGCCAGGGCATGGGCGCAGGCGCGCAGCTTGGCAATCATGCCGGCGGTGGCCGTGCCGCTGGCGATCAGCTGTTCGATGGCCGCCGGATCGAGCAGCGGCACCGTGACTCCTGCTTCATCGAGCACGCCGGGCGTGGTACCCGCAATCGTCAGGCGGCGCGCTCCGAGACGGGCCGCCAGATGTCCGGCACAGGTGTCGGCGTTGACATTGAACAGTCGGCCATCGGCCCCCAGTCCGATACAGGCAATGACCGGGACGAAGCCACGGTCGGCGAGCAGCGACACCAGGCTGACATCGGCAGCGTCGCTCGGGATGCCGACGCGCTGCAGGTCGACCAGGGTGCCATCGACCATGCGATGCGGCGGCGCCGGATCGACGAGCCCGCTCGAGCCGTCTGCTCCCGTGAGACCAACGGCTTTCACTCCGGCCGTCGCCAGCGCGGCGACAAAGCGCGTGTTGATCGTACCGGCGAGGACACTGACCACGACGTCGAGCGTTCGATCGTCGGTGATCCGCAGTCCTTCGACCTGCTGCTTCGCAATCCCTGCGACCTTGAGTGCGGCGTCGATCTCTTTACCGCCACCGTGAACCACGACCAGGGGCAGGCCGCCATCGGTGATTGCCGCAATGGCGGCAACGACCGTCGAGAGCCGGGCGGCGTCTTCGAGCAGTTCGCCACCGAACTTGAGGACGACGGTGGCGCTCACAGCAGTGCCGTTGTCTCGGCCGCGCCGATCATGACGTTCATGTTCTGCACGGCCTGGCCCGATGCACCCTTCAGCAGGTTGTCGATCACCGAGACCAGAATCAGCCGGCCGGCGGCATTCACCTTCCAGCCGATGTCGCAGAAGTTGGTGTGCGCCACGTGATTGATCTGCGGCAGCGCACCGCCGACCAGTCGAACGAACGTGTCGCGATCGTAGGCTTCGTGCAGGACCTCCGCGATGGCGGCGTCCGGCGTACCCGGCGCGACACGCGCATAGATCGTCGCCAGGATGCCGCGATCGAGCGGCACGAGATGGGGCGTGAAGGTTACTTCCTTCCCCAGCCCCTGCTCGATCTCCACTCCATGGCGGTGGCCGAGGACGCCGTAAGCCGACATGCTGCCGTGCACTTCGGAGAAGTGAGTCCGCTCCGACGGTGTCTTCCCTGCGCCAGAGACGCCCGACTTCGCGTCGATGATGATATCGGTACCCGTGAGCAGCAGTCCCGACTTGATGAGCGGGCGGAGCGCGAGCAACGACGCTGTTGGATAGCAGCCGGGATTGGCGACCATCCGCGCCGACTGCACATCGTCGCGGAAATGCTCCGTAAGGCCGTAGACCAAGCCGGGCGGCATGGCGTGCGTCTCCGGATACCACCGCGCCCGCGATTCCTCATCGCGCAGACGAAACGCACCCGACAAGTCGATGACCTTGACGCCACTCTCGACGAGCCGCGGCGCGAGCTCGGCGGCCGCCGAGTCTGGCAACGCGAGGAACACCAGATCAGTATCGCGAATGAGTGCGTCGACATCGAGTGGCGTCAGTTCGCCGTCCCAGATGTGGCTGAGCGCCGGGAGTCTTCTCGCTGCTGATGCGGCTGACGACGACGTCGCCGTGGCGATGTTGACGCCGGGATGCCGCGCCAGCAACCGCAGCAGTTCCTGTCCGGTAAATCCGGTGGCTCCGGCAATGCCGATTCGCACCGGCGCGTGGTGGTGTGCCGGCCGCGACGACTCTGTCGTCATCGTGCTCGGGCCGCCGCCTGCGCCGACGAGACTCTCGCCAGCGGTGAAAATTGTATGCATCGCAACGAGTAACTATACAGAAGTGACGCGATTCAGACAATGAAAATCGATGCATAAATTTGTGGGCGCACGCATGAATCGTGTATTCTGTGCGGCGGCATCCACATGAAATCCCGTCGCCAGGGCGCGATCCTCGACATCATCGACGGCGAACCGCTCCATAGCCAGGAGGAACTGCGGCGTCGTCTCCTTCATGCCGGGTTCGAGACGACGCAGGCGACGATTTCCCGCGACATCAAGGAACTCGGGCTGGTGAAGCGTGCCGGCGACGGCGCCTATCAGCGCTCAGGGGCCGAGGCCCAGAACCCGGCGACCGTGCTGTCGGCGCTCGAGCGGGCCACCTCCGAGTTCGTGCGCAAGGTCGATCGAGTGCAGCAGCTCGTGGTGGTCCGCACTGGCGCAGGTCAGGCGTCCGCGCTCGCGCAGGCGATCGACCGTGCCCGCCTTCCCGAGATGGTCGGCACCATCGCTGGCGACGACACGATCCTTGTCATCGCGCGCGATGAGCGCCGGGCTGCGGCGTTCGTCAAGCGTCTTGGCGAGTACGCCGGGCTCTGATGGATCGCATTGTTTTTGCCTATGCTGGCGGCGTTGACGCCTCCGTTGCGATTCCCTGGCTGAAGGAGCGCTACCGCGCCGACGTCGTCACCGTCACGGTCGATCTTGGACAAGGGCGAGAACTCGAAGCGGTCCGTGATCGGGCGCTGGCGCTCGGGGCGGTACGCGCCCACGTGCTCGACTGGCGCGACGAGTTCGTGCGCGGGTGTGTCCTGCCATCCCTCAAAGCCGATGCGCTTTACGACGATCGATCGCCGATGGCGGCGTCGCTCGGCCGGCCGCTGGTCGCCCGTGCGCTCGCCGAGATCGCCGGCATCGAACAGGCCACCGCCGTCGCCCACGGCGGCGGCCGTCGCGGACGGAAAGGCGCCCTCGACGTGCTGCTGAAGACGTTGCGCCCGAAGCTGAGAACGCTGGCGCCTGTGCGCGAATGGGATCTGTCGGCCGACGATGTCGTGACGTCGGCACGGCGCTACGGCCTGTCGGCGCCATCCGCCACACTCTGTCGCAGTGAAGCCAACCTGTGGGGGCGGACGATTGAGTGCCCCATGCTCGACGACTCCTGGCAGGAGCCGCCAGAGGATGTGTTCACGTTAACCCGGCCGGCGCGCGAGTGCCCGGACGAACCGGCCTACATCGAGCTCGCCTATGAGCGAGGCGTGCCGGCGTCAATCAACAGTGTCGCCATGCCCTTGCCGGACGTGATCGCGTCGCTTGGCACGATCGCGGCCGCGCATGGCGTCGGGCGAGTCGACGTCGTCGAGCACCGCCTCGGCGGCGCGACGTTGCGCGAGCTGTCGGAGGCGCCCGCGGCGGTGTTGTTGCACGCCGGCCACCGCGACCTCCGCAAGGTGGCGGCGGTGGTGGCTGGGGCGGTCCTCCGCAAGGGGGACATGATTTACAGTGGTCAGTGGTTCTCGCCGCTGCGTGCCGCGCTCGACGGCTTTGTCGAGGCCACCCAGGCTCGCATTACCGGCGTCGTGCGGCTGAAACTATTCAAGGGCGCCTATTCGATTGTCGGACGCACTGTCGCGGAGGCTGTGACAGCGGCGCGCGGGCCGACGATTATTCCGGTGACGAAGGCCAGATGAGTACTCTGTGGTCGGGTCGATTCGATGCGGCTCCCGACGCCGCAGCGTTCGAGTGGGGATCGTCGTTCAGTTTCGATCGCCGCCTGTTCGAAGACGACGTCACCGGCAGCCTGGCGTGGGCGCGCGCGCTCGCCAGCGCCGGTGTGCTGTCCGCCAGCGAGGCGGCAGCCATTCAGCAGGCGCTGACAGAGATTCTTTCGCGCGGCCGCGAAACGCCCTCGTTTGTCGATGGCGCCGACGAGGACGTTCATAGCTTCGTCGAGCGCCTGCTCGTCGAACGCCTCGGTGACGCCGGCAAACGACTCCACACCGGTCGATCCCGGAACGAACAGGTCTCGCTCGACCTGCGCTTGTACTTGCGCCGCCGGATCCCGCTGCTGCAGGACGGTCTCCGCCGAGTAGTTGCCGCGCTCGTTGACCAGGCGCGCGCCGCTGGCGATGCGCTGATGCCCTCGTATACCCACTTCCGGCCCGCCCAGCCGGTCCTGGTGGCGCACTACCTGATGGCGCACGTTGCGCCGCTCCGTCGCGACGACCAACGTCTTGAAGGCGCGCGGCACGAAGCGGACGCGCTCACGCTTGGGTCCGGGGCGATCGCCGGCACCTCTTACGCTGTCGACGTGAACGCGATCGCGGCCGACCTCGGCTTCTCGCGCATCGTCGCCAACAGCATCGACGCATCGTCGGATCGCGATTTCGCCGCCACCTTCATTTACGCGTGCGCTCTGACGATGGTGCATCTCAGCCGGTTATCGGAAGACCTGATCATCCTCTGTGGTGACGAACACCGGTTCTTCGAGTTTTCTGATGCGCTGAGCACAGGTAGCAGCATGATGCCGCAGAAGAAAAATCCGGATCCGCTCGAGCTGGTGCGCGGCAAGAGCGGTCGCGCCATCGGCCAGCTGACGGCCCTGATGGCGATCATGAAAGGGATTCCGAGCGGCTACAACAAGGACCTGCAGGAAGACAAACACGCGGTCTTCGACGCCGAAGATACGCTCGCAGGCTGCGTCGCGGTCTGCGCCTCGGTCGTCAAGGGCCTGACGCTGAATCGTGAGCGTGCCGGCGCTGCCGCCTCGGGGCTCCTGCTGGCGACCGATGTCGCTGATTACCTGGTTGGCAAGGGCGTGCCGTTCCGGCGATCGCACGAGATCGTCGGCGCTCTGGTGCGTAAACTCGTGGCGGAAGGGCGTGAGTTCGACTCGCTGTCGACAGCGGAGTGGCACGCGGCGTCGGAGCATTTCGGGCCGGACGTCGTGGCCCGCGTCACACCGCAGGCGTCGGTCGAGGCGAAGCGAACCCCGCAGTCAACCGCGCCAGACGCCGTGGCGGCGGCACTGTCAGAGGCGGAGCGCTGGCTGGCGTCATGCTTGCCTGGGAAAATCTAGCTCTGCTAAGATTGCCTCGCCTTTCGCCACTTTTTCCCCCGCCAGCGAGAGTTCGTCGGGAGCATTCTTGATGCAACAGCGCCAGCCTCGGCTTGGTGACATTCTGGATGACTACTGTCCGCGTGAGCGTCGCCTGACGAATCACGCCGTCGTCGCGATGATCGGCGAAGACATCCGTCTCACACGCTGCACGACCTGCGACGCTGAACACGACTACAAGCAGGCCAGAGTGCCGCGGCTGCGCAAGAAGGACGAGCCCGCGAGCGTTGGGGCGCTCGGACTCCCCGTGCCCAGGCGGATCGCGGTTGAAACGCAGGCGGCCGATCCGAGCGAGACGTTGTCGGCCGCGGAAGCGACATCGAATGCGCACGAGCCTTCGCATGCCTCGCCACCGGTCGACGATGAGGAGAGGGCGGCCGGTGCGGCGGACAACGCCGATTCCGAAAGCGCTGACGATCCGCCGCCACCGCGTGTGGAAGAGGGCCCGGTGCACCGCCAGTTGATTCGGGCGCAGCTGCCGCGCCACGAAGGACAGCCTCCGATGCCCAGGCAGGCGCCCGACTTCACGATTCGCCAGCCTGGTGGACGGCCCAATCGGTTCCGCCAGCAGCGCAGCGACGGCATGTTTTACGGTGGTGGCAATCGCTCGTTCGGCAGCGGCGGCGACCACGGCAACGGGAATGGCAGCCGTGGTGCCGGGCCCCGTCCGTCGGGTCGTCCACCCATCGCCGCTCGTGCCGCGAACCGTCACGGCGGCGGCCGCAAGCGTTCGAAGTAGTAATCTCCCACCTATGTCCGATTTCACTGGAAAGACCGGCCTCATCGTTGGGGTTGCGAACAAGCGCTCCATTTCGTGGGGTATCGCGCAAGCTGCGGCGGCCGCGGGCGCCCGTCTGGTGCTGACCTACCCGAGCCAGCGGCTCGAAGAGAACGTCCGCGAACTGGCGGCGAAACTCGACAACCCGCTCGTGCTCCCGTGCGATGTGTCCAGCGACGAGCAGATCGCCGCACTGGCTGCGTCGATCGATCAGGAGTTCGGAGGCCTCGACTTTCTCGTCCACGGTGCCTCATTTGCTCCGCACCATGAACTCTCGGCGCCGTTTGTGGACACTTCACGCGAAGGATTTCGCATCGCGCTCGACATCAGCGCGTATTCACTGATCGGCTTGACGAGAGCGGTACTCCCGTTGATGGAGAAGCGCGGAGGAGGGACCGTACTGACCCTCAGCTTCCTCGGCAGCGATCGCGTGTTCCCCAATTACAACGTGATGGGTGTCGCCAAGGCCGCGCTCGAATCGGCCGTCCGTTATCTCGCGTCCGACCTCGGGCCGAAGAACATTCGCGTGAACGCGGTGTCAGCCGGCCCGATCAAGACGCTGGCGGCGTCTGGCATTTCTGGTTTCTCGAGCATCCTCGGTGTCTATCGCGAGCGTGCGCCACTGCGCCGCAACGTCGACCTCGGCGAGATCGCCGACGCGTCGTTATTCCTGCTCGGCACCGCGTCACGCGGTATTACCGGAGAAGTGATGCTGGTTGATGGCGGCTACCACGCGATGGGGCTGTAACTACATCCACTCCTCGGTCCGAATCCTGGATCGTGGCACGCCCAGCGCTTCGAGCGCTTTCGGGATTTCCTCGACGAGTGCCGGCGGCCCACAGACGAAGCATAGCGTTTCCCGTTCGTGAATCAGTGGCGCCAGGTCCACGCCGCTGAACCGGCCACGCATCCCGCTCCATTCGCCCTGCGACTCGTCACGCGTGACCCGCAACTGCAGCTCGATCTGTCCGCGCCCCGCTAGCTCGCGCAGTTCCGACTCGTAGGCGAAGTCGCTCGGCGTTCGAGCGCTGTAGAGGATTCCGATCTCGTAGTGCGGCACCGCCAATGCGTGATGCACCATGGCACGCAGGGGCGAGATGCCGGTGCCTCCTGCGATAAAGAGAAACCGGCGCTCGGCCGGTGCTTCCGGCAGCGTAAAGCGGCCCAATGGCCCGTCGATGTCGACGAGCGTGCCCCGCTCAAGGGCAAACGGCGGCTCATTCATCACGCCGCCGCCGCCGCCGACCAGTAACTCCAGGCAGTCAGCGGCTCTGGCTCGGGCCGGCGCCTCGGCGAGTGAGTAGGGACGACGACGTTCGCCGCCATGCTCACCGACGACCACCGCTTGCCCCGGGAGATAAGGGAAGTCGGCGCCGTCGAGCGCGATACGGACGATGTGCGTGCGAGGTGTGGCGGTCATGACCTCGCGAATAGGTCTGGTGAGCAGCACCGGGCCCTATGCTAGCGCAAGCGTTGCGGCGAGGTCAGGCGGTGGCGCGGCGGCGCAGGTCGCGGTCGGCTTCGAGCGCGTACTCGTCGATCTTTCGGTACAGGGTCCCCCGGCTGATATCGAGCACACGCGCCGCTTCCTTCTTGTTCCAGTGGACCGCTTCGAGGACGCGAGCGATGTGTGCTCGTTCGGCATCGGCCAGCGAGACAAGGCGTTCGCCAACCGGTGGATCCTGCGACCGCGTGGGGTTCAGGAACGCGATGTCCTGGGCACGAATCACTCGGCCCGGCGACGACAGGGCGGCGCGCGACACAGTGCTCTCGAGCTCACGGACGTTGCCCGGCCACGCGTAGGTCGTCAGCAGGTCCATGGCATCACGCGACAGTGTCTTGCTGTCGGGCGGC
>CADEEX010000161.1:2158-8877 GCA_902826465.1 uncultured Acidobacteriota bacterium | reverse complement strand
GCCAGTGTCAGTACGCCGAGAGTGCCAACCAGCGGTTCAAGTTGCGCGACGGTAACGGCGTGCGCTTCGAACAGCCACCGAAGATCGACCGGCAGCTCTGCGATCGCGGTCTCTCTGAGGACCCACCCTTCGTGGGTGGCGTGGTCGACGGCCTCGCGCACCTCTGCCGCCAGTGGGGTGCCACCGCTGTCGTGACGCGTGAGCGCGTCACGCAGCCACGTCCAACGCTGCTGCGTGGCCGAGTCACCGCGCACCGATGCCAGTGCGATGAGATCATCAAGGAGGGCGTGGAAATCGAGAGTCACCGCGGGGAGGGAAAAGGCACCGGTTATTGTTGCGACCCCTCACGCGAGTGTCAACGGAGCGCGCGGCTCGACCGTATCTGTGACGGGTACACGGGCAGCGACGTTAATGCCTACAGTGGTCAAGGGCCCGTGCGGCCGCTGCCGCATGAAGCCTGGCGGCGGAACGCCAGCCGCGCCAGCGACAGACGTGGCAACGGATCAGCGTGCGCTGCGTCAGCCACTTGTACGGTGTTTCCCAGAGGCGCGGCGCTGAGCGCGACACATTCCGTGATTCGCATCTGGGGCAGCAGACGTCGGCGACACGTGAGCCGGACGCGAGTTCGTTCTGAGCGGGCACGATACCTCCGCTCGGCACAGAGCAATGGTCGTGCCTCGTTGGCCCTCAACGCGATGCGTTGACACCGCTACCACGGCGACTTAGAGTGTGACCTCTGCCCTCAGGGGCTCATCCATCGCAGCATGATCGGAAAAACCATCGGCAACTACCGCATCGTCGAAAAGCTCGGTAAGGGCGCGACCGGCACCGTGTTCAAAGCCGTCGACGACACCCTCGGGCGCGAGGTCGCGGTCAAGCTGCTCCACGCTGACGTGGCGCAAACCGACTTCATGAAGCGCTTCCAGATGGAAGTGAAGGCGCTCGCCAAGCTGAACCACCCAGAGATCGCGACGATTCACGACGTCCAGATCACTGACGATGGCGTGTTGCTCGTGACCGAACTTGTGCGGGGCGAGGACCTCGATGCGCTGATGAAGCGTGTCGGTCCGCTTCAGCCGGAGCGGGCGGCCGTACTCGTTACGCAGATTCTGAGCGCTCTGTCCCACGCGCACGAGGTGGGGGTGGTGCATCGCGACCTCAAGCCCACCAATGTGATCGTGACCGAGCTCGGAACGCTGAAGTTGCTCGATTTCGCCATGGCGCCCGTCGAGGGGGCGTCGCAGATGACGGCGGCGGCGTTCGCCATTGGGACGCCTGCCTACATGGCGCCTGAACGAATCCTCGGAAATGAGGTTGACGAGCGCGCCGACATCTATGCCGTGGGCGCGATCATGTATCGGCTCCTCACCGGGAAGGTGCCGTTCGAGGCCGACAGTCCAACGGCCATGGTGCAGAAGCAGCTGACCGAGCTGCCGGTTCCGGTGACGACACATCGTCCGGAATTGCCCGAGTGGTGCGAAGACGTGCTCGCGCGCGCGCTGGCCAAGTCGCCTGTCGATCGTTTCAAGAGTGCCAACGAATTTCGCGCCGCGCTGCTCGACGCCATTGCCGGTCGCTCGGGTGAATCGACCGATGTCTTCACGGTGTTTGCGCCCGTCGCCCCGGCAGGCGATGCCCCTACGCTGGCGATGCCGTCGCCCGTGGCTGCCGCGCCTTCGCCATCGAGGCCGATGCCGGCGATTGATCCGGATGCGACGTTCATGACCGCGATTCCGGCGGGCATGTTGTCTGGGGGCCCACAGGTCCGTCCCGCGCCGCCTGTCGCGGCGGAGGTGGCGCCGACGCTGCTGACTGCCACGCCGGTGCCCCCCGCCAACGTGGCGCCAGCGCCGAACGCGGCGGTACTGCCGGTGGCCGCGGCGCCACCGCAGATGTGGGGCGGCACGCCGACCATGGTGGGGGTGCGTCTCGACGACTTCACCGCCGGTGTCGAACCGACACTGTTGATGTCTCAGCCTTCCGCGCCGCAGCCGGCAGACGAGCCGACGATGCTCGTGCCTGCGGCGTCGGCGCCGACGGTGGCGGCTCCCATGGAAGCGTTGGCGCCCACCGCCGTGGCGCCCGCGCCAGTATCTCCCACCGGCACGACGCTGGTGATGAAGCGTAAGCAGTTCGCTGCAGCCGGCGTCATTCTGGGGGTGCTGGCGGTCGCGGCCGTGGTCCTTGCGGTGGTGGTGCTCAGGCGGTCAGGCGCCGTGGCTCCGCCGCCAGAAGCGATCACGGCTGAATCCACGCCGGCTCCGCCGCCCGTTTCCGCGGTCAACGCGCTGCCCGCTCCGGCCGTTGCCCCGCCCGTCGCCGCGGCGCCGCCACCGCCGCTCGAAATCGTTGAACCGGCAATCAGGACTCCGGCGCCCGACGTGCCCGCGGCGACGGGCGCCAGAGGAGCCCGTCCGGCGCGCCCGGCCACACCGGAGCCGGCGCCAGCGCCGGCCGCGGCCGCGGTCGCGCCCGCCAATCCGAACCTGGCGCGCATCACCGACACGACGCCCTTCAAGTTCGAGGCACGGGCGGTGGTCGTTGATGGTGACAAGCGTCGCGAGCGCGATGCGGGTATTCTCATCGCCGACGGAACCGTCACGGTGTCCCAGGCCGACGGCGCCGTGCTCTACTCCCTGCCCGTCAGCACGCTCACCGGGCTGACCTACTCCAATTCCCGACAACCGCTGTGGAATTCACCGAACGGCCCGGCAGAAGCCATGCGCGTCGAGAGTGGGGCGTTTGGGTTTCTCAAGGGCGGACGCAACTGGCTCGGGTTCCGGACCCCGGAGGCGCTCATGGTGCTGCGAGTCGACGACAGTATCGTCGGTCGCGTCATCGCCGGCCTCCAGGAGCGTACCGGACTGACAGTGGCGCGACTCATCGAGCCGAAGGAATAATATAGGCGCGTGTACACGCTGACGTTTGTCGACGGGCTGATGCCTCGCGCGCATCAACTGCGCGAGGGCGAGACGGTCATTGGCCGGGCCCCAGCGTGCGATCTCACGATCAGCGCCGCCCTCGTCTCGAGGCAGCACGCGCGCATTCGCGTCGATGGCCGCCGTGTGTTCCTGCGCGATGCCGGTAGTACCTACGGCACCACCTACAAGGGACAGAAGGTCACCGCCGAGACCGAACTGGCGCCAGGCGATGTGTTTTCCGTTGGCCCAGTCGCCATCACCCTGACCCGCGACGTCGCCGAAAACGACGTGCTCTCGGAAAAACACCAGATTTTCGACGAGTCGGCGACCATCGTGAAGCGGATGGACCAGCTCGACAAACCGCCGGAAGCGCTTGGCTCAGGGCCGGCGCCGGTGGTGGCTCCCGCCACTCCCAAGACCGAGAAGGCCGCTCCGGCCGCCAACATGGCACCCGCCCAGGCAGCATCGGCGCCCGCGGCACCTCGTCCCGCCGTCACGCCCTTACCGAACGGGGAGCGGCGGAGTGGGCTGGATCGGCGAAAGAGTGACACTGGGCGGCCGTCAGGCGACCGCCGCTCCGGGCGCGATCGTCGTGGTGGACGCCTGCTGCGGCTGCTGACCGAAATCGGCAAGACGCTCGTCACCGTGCAACCGCTGGAACAGGTGCTGGCACGCGTCGTCGAGCTCGTGTTCGAGGTGTTGCCGGCCGAGCGTGCGTTCCTGCTCCTGCGCGACTCCATCGACCAGCCGCTGACCGCCCGTGTCATGCGCAGCCGCGACGGGTCGGTGCCGGCCAAGGTGTCGATCAGCCGCACCATCGTCAACACCGTGATGCACGACAAGGTCGCGATGCTGGCCAAAGACGCGCTCTACGACACGCGCCTCAACGAATCGGACAGCATCCAGTCGATGAACGTCCGCTCGTTCATGTGCGCGCCGCTGTGGAACCGCAATGAAGTGAACGGCGTGCTCTACTGCGACAACCCGCGCAGCAAGCGGTTTACCACCGACGATCTCGAGATTTTTGCCGCGCTCTGCAACTACGCGGCGGTGGCGATTGAACAGGCCCGGCTTTCGGTGCGCCTCATCGAGGAGCAGCGGCGACGTGAACGCCTGCAGCGATATCACTCGCCTGGCGTGGTCACGCGGATCATCAAGGACAGCGCCGCCGATGGTTCGTTTGTCACGCAGGAACGCGACGTGACCGTGATGTTCTGCGACATCGTCGGCTTCACCACGATGTGCCAGCATGCCGAGCCGCAGCAGATTGGCGAGATGCTGAACGACTTCTTCGGGCGGATGGGCGAGGTGATCTTCGAGCACGACGGTACGCTCGACAAGTTCATCGGCGACGCCATTCTCGCCGTGTTCGGGGCGCCGCTCGACCAGCCTGATCACGCGATGCGTGCCGTGAGCGCGGCGATTGCGATGCGGGCGGAACTGGCGCGCGCCAACCTCGAGCGGCCTGACAACCCGATTCACATGCGGATCGCGATTAACAGCGGTCGGGCGCTGACCGGTGACATCGGCTCACCGAAGCGCCGCGAGTTCACGGTGCTCGGCGACGTCGTCAATACCGCATCGAGAATCGAAGGGGGGGTCGCCAAGCCCGATCAGATCGTGATCTCGAAGAATACGCGCGACCGGATCGGCCATGCTTTCGATGTCCGCTCACTCGGCGGATTCCAGCTGCGCGGACGGGACACCGAACTCGAAGTGTTCGAAGTCATCGGCTGACCTCGAGAGATGTCGGCCGTACGTAGCAAAGCCGCTTTGGGATGCAAAGCGGCTTGACGACGGCTTGATGACTTGGGCAGAAAATTTGGTGGACGGCGGGAGGATCGAACTCCCGGCCTCCGCATTGCGAACGCGGCGCTCTCCCAGCTGAGCTAGCCGCCCACTCCGTCTTTCTGCGTCATTGAGCGGGCACCCGCAGCCCACCCACGAACCCCCAGTGTAGCACGCAGTTTTCCAGCCCGGCAACGCCGACCGCCACTCGCGACGCCTTTGCTATAGTCGCCGGATGTCTTCGATCGCTCGCATTGGCGTCCTGACTGGCGGCGGTGACGCGCCCGGCCTCAACGCGGTCATCCGTGCCGTCGTGAAGTCTGCCTACAACAGCGGGATCGAGTGTCTCGGGATCGAGGACAGCTTCGACGGGCTGCTCGAGCAGGGGCGCTGCCGTGTCATGACCCCCAGGGACGTCCGTGGCATCATGCGCCTTGGCGGCACGGTGCTCGGCACCATCAATACCGGCAATCCGTTCAGCGCCGTCATCGAGACATCAGACGGCCCGAAGCCGTACGCCGACCGCTGCGTCGAGATGTTTCACCGGATGGGCCTCGGTGCGCTGATCGTAATTGGCGGCGATGGCACGCTCGCGATTGCGCATCAATTCACAGAGCGCGGTATTCCGCTTGTCGGCGTGCCCAAGACCATCGACAACGACATTGTCGGCACGACGAACTGCTTTGGCTTCGATACCGCCGTCGCCTTTGCGACTGACGCGATCGATCGCCTGCACACAACCGCCGAGGCACACCGTCGCATCATCGTTGTCGAAGTGATGGGGCGCTACGCTGGATGGATTGCGCTGCACGCGGGCGTCGCCGGTGGGGCAGATGCCATCCTCATTCCCGAGATCCCGTTCAGTCTCGAGGCGGTGGCAGAGCGACTCCGCGAGCGCGACAAGTGGGGCGCGCGATTCAGCATCGTCGTCGTGGCCGAAGGGGCCTTCCCCGTCGGTGGCAAGCTGTCGCTGGTCGAGGAGGCCTCGGGCGGGCATGTGGAGCGTCTGGGCGGCATCGGCGCGCAGGTGTCAGCCCGACTCGGGACGCTGACCGGGAAGGAGACACGCTACGTCGTGCTCGGCCACCTGCAGCGCGGCGGCGCGCCAACGAGCTTCGACCGCGTGCTGGCGACGAGGTTCGGCGCAAAGGCGGTGGAACTGGTGAAGCAGGGCGAATTCGGGACGATGGTGGCGTTCGACCCGCCTGACATCATCGCCAGGCCGCTGATTGAAGTGGTGGGGAAGACGAAGACCGTGCCGAGGGATTCCGACGTGTTGCTGACGGCGAAGGCCCTCGGCGTCACCTTCGGCGACTGAGGGTCATCGACCGAGCAGGTCGGTGTCCTTCTTCTTCTGCATCTCGTCGATCAGCTTGACGTGCTGATCGGTGAGCTTCTGAACTTCGTCCAGACCCTTCTTCTCGTCGTCTTCCGAGATCTTCGAGTCCTTCAGCAGTTTCTTCAGCCGATCGTTGGCATCGCGGCGGATCTGTCGCAGGCCGTTGCGTCCTTCTTCGGCAAGCTTGTGGACATGCCGCGACAGTTCCTTGCGGCGTTCCTCCGTGAGCGACGGAATCGGGATGCGGACAACCTTGCCGTCGTTGGCCGGGTTCAATCCGAGGTCGGCAGAGCGAATCGCCTTTTCGATTGCGCCGAGCAGCGACGGATCGAATGGCTGGGCGAGGATGAGCGACGGTTCGGGAATCGACAGGCCGGCGAGCTGGTTGAGCGGCATCTTGGAGCCGTAGGCGTCCACATGCACCGCGTCAAGAAGCGTGATGTTGGCGCGGCCGGTCCGCACGCCGGTCAGTTCATGGCGCACGTGCTCGATCGACGCGTTCATGCGCTTGGTGGTCTCTGCGAACAGTCCCTTCAGGTCGGTGACATCCATGCTCTAGATCCTCACGCCACGACCAGCGAGCCGATGGTCTCGCCGCTGATGGCGCGTTTGATATTGCCTGGCGTGCGCAGGTTGAAGACGACGATCGGCAGCTTGTTGTCCATGCAGAG
>CADEEX010000161.1:0-2058 GCA_902826465.1 uncultured Acidobacteriota bacterium | reverse complement strand
GTGGCCAGCATGCCCATGTAGTCGGCGGTGGCGCGATCCATCCCGCGGGCACTGGCGGCGACGCCTCGAAAAATGTTGCCGCCGCCGATCACGATCGCGGTCTCGACGCCCATGCCCTGGATTTCAGAGACATCGCGCGCAATCTGCGTCGCGACGAGGGGGTCGATGCCGTACGTGTGCGAGCCCATCAGGGCTTCGCCGGAGAGTTTCAGAAGAACGCGTTTGTATGCGGGAGTTCGGGGGGCAGCCACGGGGAAGGATTATATCTGACGCACGTCCAGGCTTTGGACTCTAGGCTTTAGGCATGCTGGAGCTTCGCGAGTGCTCGTCACACTGTGCGAGACCAGCGCCTAAAGTCTAGAGCCGTCGCGTGCTCTTACGAACCTGCGCCTTCGCCGACCTTGAGCCGGGCGAAGCGGGTGACCGCGATGTGCGCCCCGAGCGTCTTGTTCGCCGCAGCAATGACTTCGGCGACCGTCATCTTGGGCTCGCGAATCGACGCCTGGTCGGGCAGTACGATCTGCGCGTAGTAGCTCCCGAGCTTGCCCTCAACGATCTTGTCGATGACATTGGCCGGCTTGCCCGAGTTCTCCATCTGCGCGCGATAGATGGCGCGCTCCTTGTCGAGGGCGTCGGCCGGTACCGCCTGACGCGACACGTAGTGCGGACTCGCGGCCGCCACCTGCATCGAGAGTTCCTTGACGAGGGTCGCGAAGCCGTCCTTGGCGGCGATCTCCGGCGTGACGCCGGACAGCTCGATCTGGACGCCAATCTTGCCGCCCATGTGGATGTACTGACCCACGTAGCCGCCATCGGCGTAGCGGACGAAGCGCGGCACCGCCATGTTCTCACCGAGCTTGGCGATGGCGGCGGCCACACGCAGGTGAACCGGACCTGCCGGGTCCTGCAGCCAGCTGATGTTCGCCTTGGCGCCAGCCGCTTCGATTTCGGCAATGACATCCGACATCAGTTGCTGGAAGTCGTCTGTCCGTGCGACGAAGTCCGACTCGCAGTTCACTTCGACCAGAATGCCGGTGGAATGGGTCTCGGTGACCCAGCTGCCAATCAGCCCCTCGCTGGTCGTGCGTCCGGCTTTCTTGGCGGCGCTGGCCAGTCCTTTCTTGCGGAGGATGGTCGTCGCCTCGTCGAAGTTGCCGTTCGCTTCCTCGAGCGCGGCCTTGCAATCCATCATGCCCGCGCCCGTCTGGTCGCGGAGCTTCTTCACTTCTGCTGCACTTATCGCCATGGTGTTCTCCGAACGTCAGTACCAAAAAAAACGCCGGCCCCCGTGTGAAGGCCGGCGTCGAGAGGGAAGTCGAGGGCGTGACTACGCGGACGCCGGGGCAGTTTCACGCGGGCGGCGGATCGGCCGTGCGGCGCGACGCGGGTCTTCGGCGTCTCTGGCCGCGGCCGCATCATCTGCCGCATCACGGGCCGCATCAGCATCGTGCGACTGCTTCATGTCCCGACCCGCGATGACCGCGTCGGCAATGCGCGACGCGAACAGCCGAATCGAGCGCAGGGCGTCGTCGTTGCCCGGGATGACGAAGTCGACCTCGTCCGGATCGCAGTTCGTATCGACGATACCAATCACCGGAATCTTCAGTTTGCGCGCCTCGTCGACGGCAATCTTTTCCTTCTTGGTGTCGACGATGAACACGGCGTCTGGCAGGCGCGACATGCCGCGGATGCCTTCGAGGTTCTTCGTCAGCTTCTTGCGCTCTTTCTCGTTGCCGGCGATTTCCTTCTTCGACAAGGTGTCGTAGCGGCCATCGGTCGACATCGCTTCGAGGTCGCGCAGCCGGCCGAGACTGCGCTGAATCGTCGCGAAGTTCGTGAGCAGCCCACCCAGCCAGCGCTCGTTCACGTAGAACATGCCTGATCGCTGGGCTTCTTCAGCGATGACGTCCTGCGCCTGGCGTTTGGTGCCGACGAACAGAATCGTGCTGCCTCTCTGGGCCAGGTTGGTGATGAACTCCTCGTCGGCGTTGAACAGCTTGACCGTCTTGCCCAGGTCGAGAATGTAGATGCCGTTCCGTTCGCCGAAGATGTATTCCT
>CADEEX010000160.1 GCA_902826465.1 uncultured Acidobacteriota bacterium | reverse complement strand
CCCGCACACACGCTCACCCCGCGAACTCGACTTGACGCGGCGGCTGCAGACGGTGCGCTGCAGCTTCATGATCGATTCAGCGCCATTCCTGGCGCTGGCCGCCGACATCAGGCAGAGGGTCTACCGTCGAATGAGAACGACGCTCGATGACCCCTCGAGCGGAATCGGCGCGCACGAACGCCAGCAGGTGCTCGAGCTGCTCACAGTCACACTCGCGGATTGGCCGACGGCGTAGTCCTGCGAAGGACCGTGCATCTGTAACCAAGAAATCTTCAACGCTGCGACAGCTTGACGCATCGCGGCGCACAGCCCTCGAATGGCGCGTTGTGGTGATCGGTGCGCGTGAAGTCGCCTCCGATCGGCAGTAACCAGACCCGGCACCCGCGACGTCATCACATGCCGTCCATCTTCATCACCTGAGCGGCCTGCGACAACGTGTCGCGCTCGAACCGCGGCGTCCGCTCGTAGTCTTCGTGTGCCGGCGCACTTACGCGCCTAGCCTTTCCTGGAGCACACCATGTCGCCTTGGAGCGCACTACGAAACCTTGTCGGGGCCGATCGTCGATCAGGTGCCGACGTCTCTGTCGGAAAGGCGACCACATTGTTCAGCCGGCCCCTCGCTGCCGACGACGATGGAAGCCTCCAGCACCAGCCGCTGCGAGGACCGCGCATTCTCGTGGTGGAAGACGACCGGACGCTGACCATCCTCTTGTCAGACGTCCTGACCGATCTCGGGTATGTGGTGCGCGTTGCCTACGATGTGGCTCAAGCCATCGACATTGCCGCGACGTTCGCCCCGGATCTGTTGCTCGTTGACGTGACGTTGCGCGGACGGAGCGGCCTGGAGCTGTGTGCGGAGTGGAGTGCCCGCCCGGCAGCCGCGCCGGTGGTGCTGCTGACCGGCCGGTCAACGCCGGAAGACCTCGCGCGTGGCAAGGCCGCGGGAGCGGTTGACTACATCACGAAACCATTCGCGATCAGTGATTTGCTGAATCGTGTGGCGACGGTTGTGCAACAGACTAGCGGGCGTCGTAACGGGATCGGCGAGATACCTGCGTCAAATTGACGCAACCGGGCCGCTTGATTGCCAGTAGTCTGGGCGCATCCGCGACTTTATCCGGCTTTCAAGAGGAGTTACCGCATGACACGCAGATACTCGATTGTTCTGACGCTCGCCCTGGTGATGGGCGTCGTCACCACGCTCAGCGCGCACATGCGGCTGCAGAAGTCGGAGCCCGCCGCCGATAGCACCGTGACCGCCCCGCTGAAGACTGTGCAGATCTGGTTCTCGGAAGCGCCAGACCTCAGCATCAGTAAAGTGACGCTGACCGGCCCGGCTGGCCCGGTGAAGCTGATGGGCCTGCACGTGATGGAAAAGTCGCTGATGGTCAGCATCGACGGCGATGCCGCGCCTGGAAAATACGCCGTGGCCTGGCAGTCGGCGGGCGACGATGGGCACGCCCAGAAGGGCCAGTTCATGTTCACACTGCAGGCGGCGAAGTAGCGCGTCCCTCTCGGTCTCGAGACTGCCCCGCAGTCTCGAGGCCGACCCGTCAGGGATAGCGGACGCTACTTGCTGTGGCCAGTTCCTGCAGCGACAGTACCTTCTCGGTCCTCACACCATTAACTACCCGGGTCGGACAGATCTGGATGTTCGCTCTGGCGCACAGCCGACCGCCCGCGACCTCGATCTCATCGTCGCCAACACGCTCGGCCAGGACACGCTGACGCGCGGGGCGTGGAAACGCGCCCGCTACACCGAGAGCGCCGCGCAGCGGGCGGGGACGGCATCGCCGTCGCCATCCGCCGGCGTTCCGGACGCCGCACCTTCGGCAGACGGGCCACCGCTGCAGAAGGCATCGTAGGGGAGTGGTTGCCACTCACCCCGGGAAGCCGGGCTTTGGCCCGGCTTCACGCCGACAGCTTTCAGCGTCCGTTGGGTTTCGGCACTTCCTTCAGCGCGAACGGATCGACGGTCGGATCTTGGTGCCACTCGTACTCGAGACTGCGGGCCAGCCGCTGCGCGCGCTCTTTGCCGAACAGCTTCTGCACCAGCCCCAGCGCCATGTCGGTGCCTGCCGACACCCCCGACGACGTGACGTACTTGCCATCGTCCACCCATCGCGCCTTGACGATCCAGTCAACTGAAGGGTCCTGATCGACGGCCAGCGAGAATGCGTTCTTGTTGGAGGTCGCCTTGCGCCCTTTGAGCAGGCCGGCCTTGGCAAGCAGCGCCGAGCCCGTACACACCGAGGTGGTGACTTCCGTGCGGCGGTCCTGAAGTTTCAGATAGTCGAGGAGCACCGGGTTGAGGAGTTCGGTGCGCGTGCCGATGCCGCCGGGCACCATCAGGATATCGAGCGGGGGAGCTGTGGTGAACGAGAACTGCGCGATCACGTCGACGCCCTGAGCGGAGCGCACGGCCCCGCCCTTCTCGGAGATCATGACGACCTTGAAATCCGGCACGTAGCTCCACATCTCGACCGGCCCGAAGACGTCGAGCACTTCGAAGCCAGGGTAGAGCACGATGCCCAGCGTTTTCCGGGTCGACGCCGGCGCCGCGGCTGTCGCGGCCGTCGCCGTGCCAGCGACGCGCACCTTCGGATCGAGGACGGCCTTCAGATAGGCTGCGCGGCCGCCCGCGATCGTCGCTCGATACTCGGCCCAGTTCGAGACGCCATCGCCGTCGGCGTCGCCGTCCCATGCGAGAAAGCGGCCGAGCGCCAGTGCCAGCGAGTAGTCGCTCTTGAGCGGCGCGCCGAAGGTGGCTGACATGGCATCGTACGAGTCGAACGACGCCTTCCCGAGCAATGTGTATCCGGCGACGACGTCAGGCGCCGTGGGCCACCGCGAGGCCAGCGCGCTGACATCTGTGGCGGCCGACGTTCGTGCCTGCAGGAATGCCGCACGCACGCGCGCGTGATCGATGCCACCGGAAGCGCGGAGATCGAGCCCCGGGTCCTTCAGGATCTGCGACACCACTGCCATTTCGTCGGCGTCGACGAGCCCATTGCCTTGGTCGGTGGCATCGAGGTTCGAGTCGAGCGCGGCCGGATTGAACCCCAGCCCGCGCATCGCGGCGTCGAAATCGACGGCGACGGGCGCGCTGCCTGCGGGTCGATCCTGGGCCTGAAGCGAACCTCCACCGAGGGCGGTGGATACGATCACCGTGAGAACAGCGACCAGCGTGCGAGGGGCCAGTATGCGAGTCATATGCCTAGTCTCCTGAGTCAACAAACAGTCGTCGTCGGTGACACGTTCAACGTCGGGTCGCCGGCCACGGGTCCGAGAAGCGGCGGTCGGTGATGAACTCGCGATCGGTCAAGCTGTCGAGAAACGCCCTCAGGTCGCGCCGCTCCTGCGCGGTGAGCGTGAACCCTTTCACGAAGCTGCTCTTGCGCGGGTTCTTCGCCCCGACACCCTTCATCGGTCCGCTGGTAATCGTGCGCCCACCGGCTTCGTAGTGGGCAATCACCCCGTCGAGCGTCGCGATGCTGCCGTCGTGCATGTAGGGTGCCGTGAGTGCGATGTTGCGAAGCGACGGCGCCTTGAACCGGCCCATGTCTTCCGGGTCTTCCGACACGGCGTGCACGCCGGTGTTCGGTGGGGGATAGCCGCCGTCGTTCCCCAGGTTGTAGAGGCCGGTGTTGTGGAACTCGACCTCCACGAACCCCTTGCCGACATAGTCGACCGTTTCGGTGAAGTTGAACCCACCGTGACAGTGGAAGCATTCGGTGCGTTCGTCGAAGAACAGCAGCTCTCCACGCCTGGCCGAGGCGGAAATCGCCTGCGGATTCTCACCACTCCGATAGCGGTCGTAGGCGGAGCGTCCCGACAGCAGCGTCCGCTCGAACGACGCCAGTGCTCGCGTGACATTTGCCAGCGTGAACGGATTGGCCTCTTCCGGGAACGCCGCCGGGAACAGGCGCTGATATTCGGGCACCAGCGCAAGACGCGCCAGCAGCGGCGTCTCGAGCCCGGCCAGTCCCATCTCCGGCGGGTCTTCGCCAAACATCGGCGCCAGTGCCTGTGTTTCGAGCTTCCGCTGCGTGGGATTGGCCCATGTAAGCGCGGGCGAGTAGGCGATGTTGGCGAGGCCCATCGACCCGCGCGGATGAAACTGCCCGGTGACGCCGAGGCTCCGGGGACGACCATCGGTGAACGCCAGCGACTGCTTGTGACAGGTGGCGCACGAGTAGGTCTGGTCGAGCGACATCCGCGTGTCGTAGAACAAGTGGCGGCCGAGTTCGGCCTTCTCGGCGCTCATCGGGTTGTCTGCGGGCACGCGCGGCCGCGGAAACCCGGGCGGCAGGCTCCAGACGTAGCGGGTGCCGCCGACACTCGGGCCCCGGATGTGGAGTCGAACGCCACCAAGCCGTCGCAGGTAGGCAACGACCTGCCACCGCTCGAGTTCCGACAATCCGGACGCGAACGGTGGCATCCCGCTCTCGGCGATGCCGTTGGCGATCACCCAATACAGTTCGCCGTCCGCATGGGTGCGCAGATCGGCGCGCGTCAGATCCGAGGCCGGAGGGCCGTTCGGCCGTGCCGGCCGGCCGCCCTTCCCGTCGGCGCCGTGACAGGTCGCACAGCGCGTCGCGAATGCTGCTTGCCCCGCCGTCACATCGGCTTCGACGAGGTCGAGCGGGCTGGCCAGCATCCGCGACTGCGCTGGCGCGTGATGTACGTGGGGCGCCTGCTGCGCGCCCAGCTGCATCGAGATCGCGCCGACGAGCGCGCTGGTCACGAAGACCAGTGCGCCAGCAAGTTTTGGGTGCATGACGCTACTGCGCCGAGGAATGCGCCGGTCGCACCCGGAACACGCGCTGCTCCACTGGCGCCGTCGGCAGCAGGCCAAACTGGGTCATCAGGGGCGGGCATTCAGGATCGGCGAGTCCAGACATGCAGCCCTCTGGCGTGTCTTTCGTGTTGCTGTCGACGTTGCTGCCGGCGAGCAGCGCCTGCACGTCGAATTCCACGACGTCGCTGGCGACGTTGAAATTGGGCAGGCTCACGGTGACGACGTTTGGCCGTGCGCACGAGACGGGCACGGTCTGCATCGTGTCGCGCGGTGTGCAGCCGGTGCTCCCAAGGTGCATCATCCATCCCTGTGGCAGGCCGGTCGATCGGATGTCGAGCCGCATGAACTTGTAGCCGGCATTCCAGTTCCAGAACAACCGGGTGAGGTTCAGGGGCGATGGTTGCAGCGTCGGCTCCTGATGGTTCTTCTCGAACGGCAGGCCGAGATCGAAGCGCACGCCGACGTACCGTCCCGCAGGGACCTGTCCCTCGATGACATCCCTGGTCTGCTCTGTGCCGTTGGCACACGTGCGCGATCCATCCTCGAAGTCGAGCAGTGCGACATCGTCGAGCTGCCAGAGTCCGTCCTGTGTCAACGTCACCGGCTGTTCCGTTCCGTCGTCTTTCAGCAGCCGCAGTCGTGAGATGTAGAAGCGGAAGTCGACGATGCTGATGGCCGACTTGGTGGTGCCGATATCGGAGTACTTGCTGCCGCAGGCGAGCGGCGCCGAGCCGACGGTGGCGGCGAAGCGAAGCGCCACGGGCTGTGGCGCCGATTGAGCGTGCGCCGATCCGCCGAGAACCGACAAGCCGACGATGAATGTGCTGACAAGGCGCGTGCGCATGGCGATTCCCCTCGTGAATGAGCGCGGGACGATGTGAACAGGCTGATGCTAGTCACGCGATCGCCGCCGCCGCTGCGTCACTCTGTCGCAGGCGGGCGTTCATGTCGGGCAAACGGCCGGTGCGACAAGTTGTCGCAGGGACTCGAGGTTCGGTCGCGATAGGCTGCCGTACACGACTGTGCTAGAACTCGCGGATATGCCATTTGCGAAGCCGATCGCCGTGACGCCGACGCGACCGACCACCTCGCATGTCGTGCTCCCATGGGTCGTCCGCCTGCGCTGGGTGTCGCTCGCAGCTCTGGCCGCGGCCGGGTGGGCGGCGGCGGTGTTCTGGCGTGTCCGCCTGCCGGAGATGGCGATCGTGCTGCTGGCCGCCCTCGCGGCCACCAATGCGGCGCTGACGCTGCAGCTCCGTGCGCCGGCGCCTCGTCGCGGTGCCATCGGCGCGGTGCTGCTGCTCGACGTCGGCCTCCTGACGGGCATCCTGTATCTGGTGGGTGGTTCGCTCAACCCATTCAGCATCATTTACCTGGTAGGCATCACGCTCGCCGCCGTGGCACTCGGGCATCGCTGGGCGATTGCCATTGCCATCGTGTCGAATGCCGCCTACGCCCTGATCTTTTTCTACAGTCGTCCGCTCGAATTCACCGACCCGATGTACAGCGGACGGGTGATGACGCTGCACCTCTCAGGCATGTGGGTGGCGCTCACGGCCGCCTCGGGTCTCATCGCCCACTTCGTGAGCCGCGTGTCGGAAGCGCTCGAACGCCGAGAGGCCGAACTCACCGACGCACGCGCTGCCGCCGCGCGCAGCGACCGTCTGGCGGCGCTGTTGTCGCTTGGCGCCGGGGCCGCCCACGAACTGGCGACACCGCTCAGCACCATCAGTACGGCCGCCACCGAACTCGTACAGCAGCTGCGGCCCGGTTCGACGACTCCCGAGAGCGCGACACGATACGCGGCGATGATTCGGGGCGAGGTCGACCGGTGCAAGACGGTGCTCGATCAACTGAGCGGTCGCGCCTCGTCGGAAGCGGTCGAGGAAACCGAGATTGCGTTTCCCCGGCTCGTCGACGACGTCCGCTATCGACTGGGCGAGTCGCTGTCGCAGCGTCTCGACGTCCAACTGCCCGAGGATCGCGCCGTCGTCCGCGTGCCGGCGGAACCGCTCCGGCAGACGATCATCGCGCTGGTCCGCAATGCGTTCGATGCCTCAACGGCCGAACAGCGCGTCACGCTTCGCGTGGCACGTGCCGACGCTGGCATGTCGGTCGAAGTCATCGATCGCGGGCGCGGCATGGACGAGGAGCAGTCGGCACGCGCCGGGGAGCCCTTCTTCACCACCAAGCCGCCGGGATCAGGGCTTGGCCTGGGGTTGTTTCTGGCCCGCGCCTTTGCCAGCCAGATGGGCGGGACGCTGCAGTGGCGGTCAACGCCAACCACCGGCACCTCGGTGCTGCTGCAATTGCCGGTGCGGTAAGACATGAGCGAAAAGATTCTCCCGACGATCCTGGTCGTCGAAGACGACAACGCCTTTCGCCACGTGCTGGTGACCGCGCTCGAATCGCGCGGCTACGATGTGGTCGGCGTGGCCGACGCGGCCTCAGCCTTGACCACGGCCCGCCGCGACAGTCCGGAGATGGCGGTGGTCGATTTGCGCCTGGGCGACGACTCCGGCCTCGACGTCGTCCGCGAGCTGAAGGCCATCGACCCGACGACCGCGGTGGTGGTGCTGACCGGCTACGGCAGTATTGCCACGGCGCTCGAAGCCGTCAGGCTCGGGGCTGCCCACTACTTGACCAAGCCGACCGATGCCGACCGGATTCTGGCTGCCTTTGAACGAGGGCTCTCCGCCAGGCCCCGCGACCTGCCGATGGAGACGCCGTCGCTGGCGCAGGTGGAGTGGGAGCACATGAACCGGGTGCTCACCGACTGCGGCGGCAACGTGTCGGAGGCAGCGCGCGAACTCGGCATGCACCGCCGGTCGCTTCAGCGGAAGCTGTCGCGGAAACCGAGCGTCGAAAAATCGTCCTGGTAGGCCACCGATTGATTCGGTTACCTGTCACGTATATCATCACTGTATATACGTGGAGCGCCCATGAAGACAGCAAAAGTATTCAAGAGCGGCAACAGTCAGGCTGTCAGGATTCCGAAAGAGTTTCACATCGAGGGCGCAGAGGTTGAGATCCTGAGGCAAGGTGGGTCGCTGCTCCTCCGGCCCAGACCGGAGTCGTGGGCCACGCTGGTCAACAGCCTGACGCTGTTTTCCGACGACTTCATGCAGGATGGGCGATGTCAGCCACCTGTCCAGAACCGAGGGCGCGCCTTTCCATGAGGCTGATGCTCGATACCAACATCTGCATCTATCTGATCAAGGAACAACCGGTCTCGGTCATCGACCGCTTCATCGCGCACCCCGTGGGCGACATCGGTGTGTCCGTCGTCACGCTGGCAGAACTCGAGTACGGCATCGCCAAGAGCAGCCGCCCGGCGAGGAATCGTGCCGCATTGGAGCAGTTTGTCTCACCCCTCGTGGTCGCCGACTTCGACCGCGCCGCCACTGTCGAGTACGGGAGGGTACGAACGCTGCTCGAGAAGAAGGGGCAGCCGATCGGATCCATGGATCTGTTGATCGCGGCTCATGCGATCAGCCTCGGCGTCTCGCTCGTCACTCACAATGTCAGAGAGTTCGGGAAAGTCCCCGGCTTGCGAATGGAAGATTGGGCATGACGCGCGATTCAGGGCGCAGGAATGAACTTGTCGATGGGGACAGCGACAGGTACACGCCGATTGCCTTTCGTGCCGAGTAGCCCCTGGGCCGCATACTCCTCGCCCCAGAACCAGAGCGCGCCGTCTTTCGTGCGGGCGAACGAGAAGTTGCCGCCCAGCCAATAGGCATCGACATTTGGGAGTTTGATGGCGGTCGGCGTCGGCTGATGATCGCCCGAAATTCCGGCACCCAACTGGCCCCAGTCGCTATTTCCCCAGCCGATGAGCGTCGCATTACGTCGCCGGACGATGAAGTGGCGGCCGTAGGTGCCGGCCTTGACCTCCACGGCATCGACGATCCCCTTAACCGGCTGTGGCGTCGCCTGGCCGTCGTCCTGCGTGTCGGCATGGAGGCCGTTGCCGAGACCGGCCTGTCCGTTGTCGCCCCAGGTCCACACCCGGCCATCGCGCGTCACGGCTGCCGTTGCGCCAGACACCCGAGCGATCGAGACAACCTCGCGCAGTGTCGACACCTCGGTCGGCGGAAGGGGGGCTGCCGACGCTGAGCCCGTCCCCAGTTGCCCCTTGGCATTGCTGCC
>CADEEX010000159.1:1273-8964 GCA_902826465.1 uncultured Acidobacteriota bacterium | reverse complement strand
TGAACGGCAACTCGGCGACGCTGGTCATCCCGACCGCGTTCGTGAGCTGGACCGGTGAGGCGCTCGACAAGAAGACGCCGCTGCTCCGCTCGATGGAGGCGCTCTCGAAGCAGGCCGTCCGCGTGTTGCACCTGTTCGGATCGAAAGCCGAACGCGTCACCACGACCTGCGGTCCCGAGCAGGAGTACTTCCTGATCGACCGCAAGTACTACCTGAAGCGTCCGGATCTTCTCAACGCCGGTCGTACGCTGTTTGGCGCGACGCCGCCCAAGGGACAGGAGCTCGA
Source organism: uncultured Acidobacteriota bacterium (assembly GCA_902826465.1). Classification (GTDB taxonomy): domain Bacteria; phylum Acidobacteriota; class Vicinamibacteria; order Vicinamibacterales; family CAVVIG01; genus CADEEX01. Next base: position 8,678 of record CADEEX010000159.1, on the reverse strand, counting down.
AGACCAGTACTTCGGCTCGATTCCCGAGCGCGTCATGGCCTACATGAACGAGTGCGAGAAGGAACTCTACAAGGTCGGCGTGCCGGTCAAGACGCGTCACAACGAAGTGGCGCCGAGCCAGTACGAAATCGCGCCGGTGTTCGAGAACGCCAACGTCGCCACCGATCACCAGATGATCGTCATGGAGACGCTGCGCCGCCTCGCGCCGAAGTTCAACCTTGCCTGCCTGCTCCACGAGAAGCCGTTTGCCGGCGTCAACGGATCGGGCAAGCACCTGAACTGGTCGATGAGCGACGATCTCGGCAACAACCTGCTCAGCCCGAGCAAGAACCCGCACGAGAACGTGCAGTTCCTGGTGTTCTGCACGGCGGTCATTCGCGCCGTCAACAAGTACCAGGGTCTGCTGCGTGCGACGATCGCCAGCGCCGGCAACGATCACCGCCTGGGCGCCAACGAGGCGCCGCCGGCGATCATCTCGATCTTCCTCGGCGACATGCTGACTGACGTCTTCGAGCAGCTCGAAAAGGGCGCGCCGAAGTCGAGCAAGCAGGGTGGCGAACTCGAGACCGGCGTCAACTTCCTGCCGAAGCTGCCGCGCGACGCCGGCGACCGCAACCGCACCAGCCCGTTTGCCTTCACCGGCAACAAGTTCGAATTCCGCGCGGTGTCGTCGAACCAGAGCATCGCCTACCCGAACATCGCCCTGAACGTGGCCGTCACCGAGTCGCTCGATTACATCGCGACCGAACTCGAGAAGGCGACCAAGGGTGGCAAGTCGATCACCGCGGCGGTGATGGAACTGCTGCCGAAGCTGGTCAAGGAGAACAAGCGCATCCTCTTCAACGGCAACGGCTACTCGGCCGAATGGGCGAAGGAAGCGGCGAAGCGCGGACTCCTCAACCTCAAGAACACGGTGGATGCGCTCGGCGGCATCATTCACCCCGAGAACGTCGCGCTGTTCGAGAAGTACAGGGTGCTCAACGAGCGCGAAGTGCACTCGCGCTACGACATCATGGTGGAGACCTACAACAAGACCATCAATGTCGAAGCGCAGTTGATGGTGTTGATGGCGAACCGCTACGTGCTGCCGTCGGCGCTCGAGTACCAGAAGCAGGTCGCCCAGAGTGTGTCCGCGGTGAAGGCCGCCGGCGCCAAGTCGGTGGAAGGCAAGAAGCTGCTGCTGCAGCTGGTCAAGCTCACCGACACCTTCAAGAAGGACACCGAGAAGCTGCAGAAGGCACTGGAGCATGGCAATTCCGATGCGCTCAAGCACGCCAAGCACTTCCGCGACGTCGTGATTCCGGCAATGGTCGTCCTGCGCAAGACGGCCGACACGCTCGAAACGATCATCCCGCACGGCGTCTGGATGCTTCCGACGTATCGCGAGATGCTGTTCGTCAGTAAGTCGTAACACCCGCGCTCGTGGGACCACGGCCGGCGATCACGCGATCGCCGGCCGTTTTCTTTTGTCACCGCCCGCCGGCCGCTCGAGGCTTCGGGCTATCATCGCTCGGTGCAGGGTCTCCGTGCGATCACGAGCTACCTGCTGCTCTGCGCGCTCGCGCTGGGTGGCTGGTCGATGCCGCCGTTCCGCTGGGCGGCGACCGACTCGTCGTCGACGCTCGCGACTGGACACGACCGCCGCGTCCATCTCGCAGACGACTCGGCGCGTTCGTCCGCGCCGGCCGTCAAGCCACCGCGTCTGTCCACCAGGCTGTCGGGGTCGCACGCCTCGCCGCGCCATTCAGACCCCGCGCTTCCGACCAGCGCCGCACTGAACGCCGTTCGCGTCACCGCCACGTCCGCGCCCGCCGCGCGAGACTCCGCACCACTCACGCTCTGTCAGGCGTCGCTCCGCGGCCGCGCGCCACCCACCGCTCTCTGCTCGTAGCCTCACGCGCTGGCCGTGCCGGCGCCTGGACTCACGTTGGTGGGCGCGTGCATGCGTGTGCGCGCTGGAGAGACGTCATGATTGCTGCCGATGGGATTTTCATCATCATTCTTCTTGGTGCTTGCGCCGCGGCCATTGCCTGGATGAGCATCAGCTCACACAAGGCGGACGCCAGACGAAAGGCCGAGGCCGACTCGACCCGCGCCTCGACGCCGCCCGCAGACGACGCAACACGCCATGCATGATCTGCCGCTGCTCATCAACATCGCGGTTGCACTCACCTACGCCCTGATCGGGGGGGCGCTCGCCAAGCGGGCGCATCTCCCGCCGCTCGTTGGCTACCTGCTGGCGGGCGTCGCCATGGGACCGGCGACTCCGGGATTCGTCGGCGATCAGCACACGGTCGGCCAGCTCGCCGAACTCGGTGTCCTGTTTCTGATGTTCGGCGTCGGGCTGCACTTCTCTTTTCGTGACCTGTGGGAGGTCCGCAACATCGCGGTCCCTGGCGCCACGATCCAGATCATCATCGCCGCTGGCCTTGGCTACTGGCTCACACAGCGCTGGGGATGGAGCGTCAGCGCCAGCCTGATTCTCGGCGTCGCGGTCTCCGTGGCCAGCACGGTGGTGTTACTCAAGGCGTTGATGGACCATGCGCTCCTCGACTCGATTCACGGGCGTGTGGCGGTTGGTTGGCTCGTGTTCGAAGATCTGGCGACGGTCGCCATTCTGGTGCTGCTGCCGCTGCTCGTGAGCGACAGCGGCCAGAACAACTGGGCGACCGCTGCGGTCGCCATCGGCAAGGCGGTGCTGTTCATCGCGCTGATGCTGGTGGTCGGCAAGCGTGCGATTCCGTGGCTGCTGCAGCGCGTGGTGCGTCTGCAGTCGCGCGAACTGTTCGTGGTGGTGTCGTTGACCATCGCCATGGGCACGGCACTCATCTCCGCCTACACGTTCGGCGTCTCGCTGGCGCTCGGCGCGTTCATCGCCGGCGTCATCGTCGGTGAGTCGAAGTACACCCACCAGGTCGGCGCCGATCTGATGCCGTTTCGCGAAACGTTCCAGGTACTGTTCTTCGTCTCGGTCGGCATGCTGGTCAACCCGGGGTATGTAGCGGAGCACTGGGTGGAAGTGACCGCGCTCTCGGCCCTGGTCGTGATCGGCAAGGCGCTGATTGCGGCCTGCACCGGCTTTGCCTTTCCGTACCCGGCACGGACGGCGCTGGTGGTGGCGGCCGGACTGAGTCAGGTCGGCGAGTTCTCGTTCATCGTTGGCCAGAGCGGCGTCGCCCTCGGCTTGCTCGACTCGGCGCAGTACTCGCTGATCCTGGCGGCAGCCCTCGTCTCGATCACGGTGAATCCGTTCATGTTCCGCCTGATCGGGCCGGCAGAGCGCTGGCTCAAGGGCTATCCGCAGTTGTGGCGCTGGCTCGATCGCCACGGACCGCTGTTGCCGCGTGGACAGGACGCGCAGCACGATTATGTGGTCATCATCGGCTGGGGCCGTGTGGGCCGTCACCTGTCCGACGTGCTTGGCGCACTCGGCATCGATCGCATCGTCATCGAGTCAGATTCGGCCGCAGTCGACGCGCTCGCGAAACAGGGCGTGCCGACCCTCTTCGGCGATGCGGCGAACTCTGAGATCATCACCCACGCGCACCTCCAGTCGGCGCGCGCCCTCGTCGTGACCGTGCCCGACGAATCGGCTGCCGCGATCGCCGTGGCGTCAGCGCGCAAGCGGGCGCCCTCGCTGTACATCGTCGCGCGCGCCGCCACCCGCGAAGGCGCACAACACCTGGCCTCGCTCGGCGCCAACGAAATCGTGCGACCGGAATTTGAAGGCGGGCTGCAGGTGCTGCGCCGCACACTGCTGCAACTCGGATATCCCATTCGGCGCATCCAGGACTACGTGGACGCCATTCGACACGAGGAGATCGCGCCCGGCCCGACCGACGCCCGGGTCCGCTTTCTGCAGCGGCTGGCCGCCACGGACCTCGATCTCGACTGGATCACTGTTGCCGACGGAAGCCCGCTCGCGGGTCAGACGATCGCGTCCACCCAGCTTCGTCCGGGCACCGGCGTGTCGATCGTGGCGCTGTCACACGGCAGCGTGGTCACCAGCAGCCCCGCCCCGGACCTCGTCCTTGCGGCTGGCGATGAGGTCGCCGTCGTCGGCAGCCAGGCGCAGATTGAGGCGGCCCGCCGCCTGGTGTCGCCTACAGCCCCATGACGTTGTTCCACATACGACCCATGGCACTCGTCGGCGGCCGGATCTGGAAGTACACCTGAAACGACATCGGGCGCTTGCCGTGTGACTCGGCCAGGATGTCCGGTGAGGCATGCAGCGTCAGGTTGGCGCCAACGCCGCCCCACGTCTGCGGCAACCTGAAGAGATCGTGTTGCAGGCCGATCGTCAGGGCGCCGACCCAATCGGCACGCGGATGCTCGTGATCCTCCACGCCGAGCAGCGCATTCGTCTCGAGCTGCACGGCTTCCACGCGGCCAGAGACGGTGGTGCGTCCGCGCTGACGCCCACTCTCGCCAAACACCGCATGGCGCGTCAGGCCATGCCCCACGTTGTTGCCGTAACCGATGGTCGCCGCGCCAAACCCGGTGGCTGCCGGCTTCCACCACGCGGCAGAAATCGTGCGGCGCTTTGCGTTGCCCTCTTCGAGCGACTCGGGTTCAACGAGGCGTCCGGCTGACGCCTGAAGCGTCCACGTCGGTGTGGCGCGCAGCCAGATCCTGCCGGACACCGAGTCCATCCGTCCGAAATCGAAGTCCCATCGTTCATCGTCCGGTTCACGACCGTTGAAGGCCGACCCCTCGAGCGTCACAGGGCCGATCGTGGCCGCCACGGTCGCCACGCCGTAGGAGATGTGCGTGGAGTCGAACACGTGGTGCGCCAGCGGCGCCGCAAGAATGGCCGCCGCCGACGGCCGATGCATGAAGGCCACGGGGCCGAGCGCCGGTGCACCTGCGGGTGCGGCAGACAGCGTCAACGCACCCCGCTCGCCGATCGACGTCTTCCACGACGCGGAGAGCTGCATGAACAGATCGTGCGGGTGCTGCCGGTCCACCAGTGGCTCACCATCCAGCACCTCGCCCACCTGGAAGATCTCCCGGTACCCGTCTTTGCCGGTCGTCAGCGGTTCACCGCTGAACATGGCCGCCAATGTCAGGCGACGGGTGTCCATCTGGCGGCGCCACATGCCCATGTACCAGTTCGTCCCCACCGGCTCAGTGCCGCCTCGTGGCCCGCCCTGGTGATTGACGCCGGTGTTGAATGCGCCGTCCTGCATGAAATGCCAGCCAGCCCCGCCCATCTGCATGTCGCCCATGTTGTGGGCGCTGTGATCCTGCTCCGGCGGCGGCGTGCTCGGCGGACTCCCGGCCTGAGGCGTTTGCCCGGCGGCCGGCGACGATGCGAGCGAGACGACCGCAAGGATGATTCCAATCTGACGACGAAACACGACTCCCCCTCTTCACACACAGCCAGGTGTTCACCACTCCGTGGCGGTTCAGACACACCAGATGAAGGCCCTCGCGCTCTGGGGAGCGCGGTTCCTTCAGCCTCGCGTCGACGCGGGCGATCAGATACGGAGGGGGGCGAAAGAACTGGCGGGGGACGCGACGAACGGCAGCGCGGCGGCGGGCACCATGCGTGCCGCGACGGGTGGTGCGGCGATCCTGGTCACAACTGCCGGAACGCCTGACGAGATCGAGGCTTTACCTTGCGCGCCCGGATCGGCGGTGGCCATCCACGACTGATCGTGACCGTGCGAACAGGCCGAGGCATCGACCAGGCGGAGGCCGCCGGCCTCTTCGCCGCTGTCGTGACAGTGAGCCTCGCTTCCGCTCTCCGTCTCGTGACAGATCAGCAGGCAGCGATCGAACAGCGACTGGGCGGAAACGACCAGCACCAACAGGATGGCCAGTGCGCGAAGGCGGTGCACATGGCGATCATACCGCCTTCTCACAGCGGTTGCCCCGCGTACGGGCTTCAGACACAATCACGGGCGCACGGCATGGTGAAAGCTCTACTGCGCGCTGGGATCGTCGGCTGGGTGGCACTCATCACCCTGGTACCCGCGCGCGCGGTTGACCTCCGCGACGTGCTGACCGATTTCACCGCTACGGCCTGGAGTCGAAAGGACGGCCTGGCTGGCCCGGTGTATGCGATTGCGCAGGATAGCGACGGCTTCCTCTGGGTGGGCTCGGACGATGCGCTGACGCGGTTCGATGGCGTGCGTTTCAGGTCGTGGGAATCGCTCGGTGGCGCCCCGCTGCCCAGGCACGGCGTCCGTGCGCTGCACCTCAGTCCGAACGGCAACCTGTGGGTCGGCTTCGGCGGAGCAGGAGGCGTGGCGCGCCTGTCCGGTCGCACGGTCACGGTTTTCGGCGCGGCCGATCAGGCGGACACGGGCGCTGTGACCGACATCGATCACGACAGCGCCGGGCGTATCTGGGTCGCCGGCACCAATGGCCTGTTCCGACTCGCCGAGAACCAATGGCAGCGACTCGGCACCGACGTGGGCCTGCCTGACGCGGCCGCGAACAGCTTCACCATCGACAAGGCGGGCGCACTCTGGGTGGCGACGATGGCCGGCATCTATGCGAAAGCGGCCAACAGCGACCGCTTTCAGCAGGTGGAAGCGCCAGGCGACTCCACCCGTACGCTCAGCCTGAGCGCCGGGCCAGACGGCACGATGTGGACGAGCGATCCGCTGGTGGGCTTCCGTCCGGTCGGCTCACCGGCCTCGGCGCAGCCAGACCCGCAATCAGGTCGAGGCTTCCGCATCACCCACGATCACGAAGGCAACCTGTGGCTCGCCACCATCGGTCAGGGCGTCTGGCGGGTGCGGCTGGCCAACCCCGACGCGGGACCCTACGTCGAACGTCACACCGTGCTCTCGGGTCTGTCGAGCGACGCGGTCCGCTTCGTCTTCGAGGACCGCGACGGCAACATCTGGGCGGCCACGACCGATGGTCTCGATCGCCTGGTGCCCCACCGCATCACCCCCTGGGCAGGACTCGGCATCGTCGGCACCCTCGCCGCGTCGACGGACGGGCACCTCTGGGCCGGCACCGAGGACGAACTGCTCCGTTTCTCCAAGTCAGGCGACGCCTGGCGGCTCGATCAGACGCGGCTGTCGATGCCCAACTCGCGCATGGTGCGCGCCGACGCGCACGACGGACTCTGGGTGCTCACGGCAGACGACCTGATCCGCGTGCAGGGTGCCGGCGCCAGGCGCATTCCCTACCCCGCCGGCATCCCGGTGTCGTGGACCGAGGCGCTCGCTCCCGACCGTGCGGGCGGCGTCTGGGTGGTCGCCATCGGCGGCACCATCCTGCACGACGACGACGACCGCCTGCAGGTGTTCGATCGCGTGGACGAACTCAAGGAAGCGCGGATTGCCGCCGCGCTCGGCGACCGCCAGGGGCGGTTGTGGGTGGCGTACTCCGGCTCTCGCGTCGGCGTGCTGTCAGGACAGGGCCAGTTCAAGAGCTTCGGCGT
>CADEEX010000159.1:0-1263 GCA_902826465.1 uncultured Acidobacteriota bacterium | reverse complement strand
CCTGGGTGGCGAGTGCCTCAGGCCTCAGCCGATTCGACGGCACCACGTTCACGCACGTCACGCGGGCCCACGGCCTGCCGGCCAGCGGCGTGCTCTCGCTCGTTGAAGCCAACGATCAGCATCTGTGGCTGTCCACCACCACCGGCATCATCAGGCTGTCGCATCAGGAGTTCGAAGCGGCGGCCAAGACGACCGGGACGCAGATGTACTACCGCAACTACGACACGTCGTACGGGCTGGCGGGTTTCCCGTCACTGATTGCGGTCGATCGTTCGTCGGTGCGCGCGAAGGACGGCACGCTCTGGTTCGTCACCAGCCGTGGTCTGTCGATGCTCGATCCCACGGCGCTTGCCGCGACGCCGCGGACACCGAATGTCACGATCGACGAGATGCGGGCCGATGATCGGCCGGCCACCAGCGCGTCGCTTCCTGCGGGAACGGCCAAAGTCGAGATCGACTACACCGCCCCTGAGCTGAGCTATCCCCTCAAGACCAACTTCCGCTATCGCCTCGACGGCTGGGATTCCGACTGGATCTACGCCGGGGCGAGACGGCAGGTGCTGTACACCAACCTGCCGCCACGCGCGTATTCGTTCCGCGTGGCCGTCAGCGGCGATGAGGGGCGCTGGTCGGAGTCGACCGCCACGCTCAACTTTGCCATCGCGCCGCGCTTCTACCAGACGTTCTGGTTCTACCCGCTCTCGGCGCTGATGATCGGCGGTCTGATCGCCGGTGCCTGGCAGCTGCGGCTGCGACAGCTGCGGCGCCAGTTCTCGCTCGTGCTTGGCGAGCGCGTGCGCCTGAGCCGCGAACTGCACGACACGCTGCTTCAGAGTCTGGTCGGTGTCGCGCTCGAATTCGATGCGGTGTCGAAGTCGCTCGAGACCTCTCCTGCCGCCGCCAAGGCCCGCGTGGTCAAGATCCGCGAACACGTGGAGGAGTACATCCGCGAGGCGCGCCGGTCGATCTGGAGTCTGCGTTCCACGGCGCTCGAAACCGGCGATCTCGTGGAGGCGCTGCGCGAGAGTGCCGAACGCGCCGCGTCGAACCACGGCGTCGATCTATCATTCGACATCACCGGCACCCCGCGTCGCCTTCCTCCACAGATCGAACATCAGGTGCTTCGCATCGGTCAGGAAGCCGTGCTGAATGCCGTGCGCCACGCAAAGGCTTCCCATCTCGGCGTTACCGTCGACTACGGAGAAGACACCCTGGTACTCAAGCTGAAGGACGACGGCGTCGGCTTCGACCCGGCGCGCACGG
>CADEEX010000158.1 GCA_902826465.1 uncultured Acidobacteriota bacterium | reverse complement strand
AAGTTACGAATCACCCGCCAGACGTCCGCGGGCAGGGGCGCGGCGCGCAGCGTCAAGTGCGGCGCCAGACGCAGGACCGATGGCACCTGCACAAGAAACTGCAGCGCACTGCCAATCACTGACGCCCAGGCCAGAATGATCACCAGGGCCGAGAGGTCGGTGCTGCCGCCGAACCAGAGCAGCGCGCCGATCATCGTCACGCTCCAGGCCACCGGTGCCGTATACGACAGCAGGAACCGGTGATGGCTGTTGAGGATGCCAAGGCACCACGCCGACATCACCAGCAGCCCCGTGCCAGGAAACAGCACACGGACGACGGTGACCGTAAGAGCGCGCGTCTCGTCGTCGAAGCCGGGTGCGACGAGACGGACCACCCACGGCGTGACCACGACGCCGACCAGCACCAACACGCTGACAGCCAGCGCCAGCAGTGCACCAACCACGCCGACGACGGTATCGGCGTCTTTGTGACGCTTCTGCGCCAACAGTCCGGCGTAGACGGGAATGAGCGACGCCGACAGCGCGCCTTCGCCGAAGAGATTCTGCAGGAGGTTCGGGATGCGGAACCCGGCGGCCCAGGCGTCAGCAGGCGCGGTGGTGATGCCGAAGTAGTGCGAGATGACCCGCTGGCGGACCAGGCCCACGATGCGGCTGATCAGGATGCCAGCCCCCACAAGCGCCGCCGCCCGGCCGGACGACGACCGGCCGGACTCAGTCGTCGTCGTCGGCATCCGCGTCCCCGAGGGTTCCGCTGGCCCGCTTCATCAGGAACGACTTGATGAACACGTCGAGATCGCCGTCGAGCACGCGAGCGGGGTCGCCGACCTGCTCCTTTGTCCGGTGATCCTTGACCATCTGATACGGATGCAACACGTAGCTGCGAATCTGGCTGCCAAAGCCGATCTCTTTCTTGACACCACTGATCTTCTGCAGGGCGGCGTGCTGCTCCTTCATCTTGATGTCGTACAGGCGGGCCTTGAGGACGCGCATCGCCGAGTCACGGTTGCGATGCTGCGAGCGTTCGTTCTGGCACGACACAACGATCCCTGTTGGCAGGTGCGTGAGCCGGACGGCCGAATCGGTCACGTTGACGTGCTGCCCACCGGCGCCGCTCGAGCGGTAGGTATCGATCCGGAGATCCTTCTCTTCGATCTCGATATCGACGTCTTCGGGCAGTTCGGGCCACGCATACAGCGACGCGAACGAGGTGTGCCGGCGCGCCGCCTGATCGAAGGGCGAGATGCGCACGAGGCGGTGGACGCCGGCTTCCGCCGCGAGCAAGCCGTAGGCGTAGTCGCCGGTCACGGTAAACGTGACGCTCTTCAGGCCAGCCTCTTCGCCAGGCTGATAGTCGATGATCTCGCGCTTGAAGCCACGGCGCTCGGTCCAGCGCAGGTACATGCGCAACAGCATCTCGGCCCAGTCCTGGCTTTCCGTACCGCCGGCACCTGGATGGATCGTCACGATCGCATTCTTCTGATCGTGTTCGCCGCCGAGCATCTTCTTGATCTCGCCGGCCTGTACCTGCTGATCGAGCTGATCGAGGCCGCGGGCGAATTCATCGTCGACCGCTTCGCCGGCCGCGGCCCACTCGGCCAGCACCGCCAGATCGTCAGTCCGCTGTTTCAGCGAGGTGACGAGATCACGGTCCTGCTCGAGACGACGGCGGCGCTGGAGGGTCTTCTGGGCCTCCGCCTGGTCCTTCCAGAAATCTGGCGCCGACGCACGGGCGTCGAGGCGACTCAGTTCTTCGCTGGCACTGGCGACGTCAAAGATAACTCCGCAGATCGTCAGCGCGGCGGCTGAGATCCTCATGACGTTTGCGGAGATCGTCGACAGTAGACATGGCCGCTATTGTACACGCCGGCGCACGAGTAGCAGCAGCAGCGCAGTCGCAGCGATCGCCGCAAACGCCACGACGTCGCCAATGCGTGAGTAGATCGTCCGCGTTGCAAGAAAGCGAGCGTCACCCAGCACAATTGCCGGCTCGAAGATGGCGCTCGACTGCACGACGCGCCCGTACGGATCGACCACGCCGCTCACGCCGGTGTTGGCGGCGCGCACGAGAAACCGGCCATTCTCGACGGCGCGCAGCGACGCCTGGGCAAAGTGCTGATACGGCGCCGACGTGGGACCAAACCAGGCGTCGTTGGTGATTGTCGTCAGTAACTCGGCACCATCGTTCACGAAACGACGCACCAGGTCCGGATACACGACCTCATAGCAGATCGACACACTGACCCGATGTCCTCTCACTGGCAACAGCGTCGGCGACGTCCCGGCCGAGAAATCGGACACCGCTTCCACCAGCCGCGACATGAAGAAGAACAACTGCCGTGCCGGCACGTATTCGCCGAACGGCACCAGATGCATCTTCTGATAGCTCGCGGCCGTGACGCCCGACTCGTCGAGCATCACGGCGCCGTTGTAGTACTTCGGTGGCCGACCGCGCTCGATTTGATCGGTGCCGACCAGCACCGGAACCCTCGCCTCGGCGGCAACACGTCTCAGCTCGACAGCGGCGGCGTCTTCCTCAAAATAGAACGGCACGGCGGACTCTGGCCAGACGACAAACTGCGCCCCCTGAAAGATCGCCTGCCGCGTCATCTGCAGATAGCTTGCATAGATGCCTCGCGAGCGGCGCTCGTCCATCTTGTCTTCCAGGCTGACATTGCCTTGAATCAGTCCGACGCGAACGGGCTCCCCTGCCGTGAGCAACGCACCGCGGGCGATCCGCACACTGCCCCACACACCGATGGCGATCACAAGCAGGAAGGTCACAGCCATTGGCGTAAACGGGCGACGCATTTTTTGCGTCTGCGCCATAAGTGCGAATGCCACCGACGCGTTGATCGTGGCAACGAGCCATGACACCCCGAAAACACCGGCAATGCTGGCCAACTGGGCAATCGGAAGCACCGCCGCCTGGCTATATCCGAGCAGCACCCAGGGGAATCCACTCAGGAAGTGCGCGCGCGCAAACTCCATCGCCACCCAGAGCAGCGGCGCCGCCAGCACCAGCCGCCCACCGCCCAGGCGGGTCAGCCGCGCCAGCATCATGCCGAAGAACGCGACATACGATGCCTGGTACAAGACGAGCAACGCGTTGACGCCAATCGCCCCTGGCACGGGAAGACCGCCGTATGCCGCCATGACGTTGGTCACCCAGTACAGCGTTCCCGTGAAATAGACGATGCCGGAGACGAGGGCCAGGAAAAAACCGCGCAGCGTCGACTGACCGACCAGCGCCACCATGAGCGGCGTCAGCGCCAGCCAGGCGACAAGGGGGTGACCGAACTGGGGAAAGCTGAGGACGAGGAGGAGGCCGGAGAGCGCGGCGAAACTGTAGGTGATCGGCCGCGATGCGATCAGCGGGTGACCCAGGGCTTGAACCGCTCTTCCTTTTGCAGGCGCGCAGCGACTGAGTCTGCTTCGCGTCGCGTCTTGAACGTGCCAACACGGACGCGGAAGACCGCGGCCGTACCGCTGGTGGGCACCTGGACGTAGGCGGCATAGCCCTTCGAGCTCAGCCGCTTCGCGATCGCATCGGCTTCGTCGCGCACATTCAGCGCCGCCACCTGCACGGCGTAACCGTCGCCAGGGGCAACGGCCGCAGGCGCAGGTGTGTTTGCGGCACTCGGGGGCGCAGCCGTGACACGTTCCGTCGCGGTCGAAGTCTTTTCCTGCCTGGCCTGCATCTTGGCCGTCGCAGCCTCCGCCGTTGACGGCGCGGCTTCAGCGACGACCTCGCCCCGCGGAGCGGCAGGCTTCAAGGCTTCGGCCGCGTCGTCGATGCGCTTGGCATCGGTATCGTCAATCGGCGGCGGCGGCGCGACGCTGCGTGGGTCGACATCTGACGGCACCGCGGGAAACGATGCCGACGGAGGTGGAATCACATCTGCGGTCGGCATGGCCGCAGCCTCTGCCGCTTGAACCAGCGCAGAGCGCTCGGCCCGCACATTCCGACCGACAAGAACACCGCACAGAAAAATCGCAACTGAGACAACGGTCGCCGCCATGACCAGGAAGACGAGCTGCTTCCCGTTCAGTTGAATCTCGTGAAAGGCGTCGTCGTGCGTGTGAGCAGTCACGTGAGCGCGGATTGTACTATGTCGTTTCTGACAGTACAAGTCCCTTGTCGAACACTACGAGCGGAGTGGCACTGGTTCTACCTGAGCCTCAGCGCCCAGCGATCGCCCGCATCACTGCAGCCGCGGACGTCGAGGCCGGGTTCAGCGCCAGCGCTCGGCTCGCCTCAGTCCGCGCGTCGTCGATCTGGCCATCGTCGAGATAGGCCTGCGCCAGCAGGCTGTGCGCCTCGTCCGTGTCACGACTCCACACCGCGATCTTGAATGCGTCGATGGCTTCACGCCAGCGCCCCGCCCGCAAGTGCATGCGGCCGATGAGCAGATGCGCCTCCGCTTCGTACGGGGCCAGGAACAACGTACGATTGAGTTCGGCCACGGCTTCGCGATCGCGCTCCTGATCGAACAGCCGGCGTCCTCGTTCGAGGTAGAAGCGTGCCAGCTCCTGCTGATCGCGCAGGCCGGTGTTCGCCATGCTGGCCTCGATGCGATCGATCCGCGGCAGGTCGGCGTCGAGCTTGAGGCGCTCGAGTCCTCGCGGCACGACGTCAGCCGCGGGGCGTTTCTCCCATTCGGCGTAGGTGGACGACAACCGGCGCGCGAGTTCCTTCTCCCTGTTGGCTTCAACGATATTGCCGGCGGCGGTCAACGCCGCGCCGAGCACATAATGCGCCTCGCCATCGGCCGGGGCACGGCGAACCGCTTCTCGCAGCCAGTACGCCGACGCCGCGTAATCGCGGTCGAACCAGCAGGCGTAGCCGAGATTGAAGAAGTAGTCGGAGTCGGTAGGGTCGCTCTCGGCCGCCTTGTTGAAGTAGTAGGTGGCGACACCGCCGCCTGGCAGCGGCGGGCCACCACGGCGTGACTGCACGACGCCCATGTTATTGAGCAGCGGCGCTGTGACTCGCGCGTCCGCCAGCAGTTTGAACGCCTGAAACGCGGCGTCGTGGCGCTGCAGGTTGAGCTGTGAGAGCGCCACCAGAAATCGTGCGCGGCGATACACGCTCGACGTCTGCAGAATCGTCGAGACAGCCGCCAGCGCTCGATCGTGGTCGCCCTGTAAGTCGTAGACCTCCCAGATCGCCAGACGGGCTCGATCAAATGTCGGCTGCGCCCGAATCGACGCGTTCAGGTATGACAGCGCCGTCACTGGCGTCTCGGCCAGCAACCCTTTGATGTAGTTCTCAAACGCGATCATCGACGGATACGCCGGCGTCGGTGGCGCCGGCGATGATGCCATCACTCGCGTCGCGATTCGCTCGAACAACGGAAACAGTTCGGTCAGTGGTGCCCGTTCAGCCTCGAGCGTCTCGACGCGCCCGGACTCGAGCGTCATCGAACGCGCGCGGACGACCAGATCGTCGCCCTCGCGCTGCAGGGTGCCGAGCACGATACGCGAGGCGCCGACGAGCTGTCCGATCCGGATCGTGGTGGCGTCAGACAGCGGCGCCGTCAACGGGATCTGGAGGTGGGCGAAGGCATCGCGGCGTTCCTCGCGCGTAATCGCTCTCGCGTCACGCGCGTTGAGGTGGTCGACCAGCAGCACGGCCGCGGCCTCGCCCAGCCAGACGATGCGGCCGTCGTGCGCAACGTTCTCGAACGGCATCACCAGGATTCGACTGGTCACCTGCGCCGACACCGGCGACACCATCAGGGTGAAGGCCAGCACCGCCAGCGCTGCCACCCGCCCGCCGTTCACGCGGCCGGCTCCTCGGTGACCGGACCATCAGCCGCGGCCATCAGCGACACAACGATCACGCAGGATGCATCGCCGCGACCGCGACAGTCCGTGGCAGTCGCCGTCGCCGGCAGTGCGAACAGCTCGAGCAGGCGCCGAAACGCTGCTGTGTAGAATCCACAGAGTGGATGATGCGCGGGTTCACGCACGGTGCAGAACACCGAGTCGAGCACGTCGACGCGCGCCGTCTTCTTGCGCAGGCGTGAAGCGGCGCGACTCTGTGCGCAGCTCCGTCGCACGAGCTGACGCGCCAGGCGGAGCACGAGGCGCGCCCTGAGCCACGGCGGCGCCGACGCCATCGTCGATCGCTCGATCGGGGCCATCGATTCGACGGTCCATTCTGCAGCGAGCTCGCCGGCGCGGGTCATGATGCGATCGTAGTCCTCGCCTTCCTGCCGAAGAAAGCTCAGCACCGCAGACAACGGTGCGAGTCCGATCGTGCCATCGCGCAGCGCCTGCACGGCCAGGAAGCTCTCATAGAACGCCAGCCGCGTCGGCAGCAGATCGCCGATGGCTTGATGCAGGCTGGCGACGAGGACACGTCCAATGCCGGAGTCGCGCATGATTCAGGCCGGAGGGAAGAGGCCGACACGATGGCCAGCGCGGCGATTCTGATGGGTGGCGCCGCGCGCAGGCTCGACGGTCGGGACAAAGGGGCGATTCGCGTCGGGGGAGAGAGCATCCGGGACCGCCAATTGCGGGCCCTTGCGCCGATCACTGACGACATCATGATTGTGGGTGGGCATCTGGCAGAAACACCGGCCCACACCCGGTCCATCGCCGACCACCATCCGGGACTGGGCCCGCTGGCCGGTCTGGAGTCCGCGCTCGCCGCGTCGCGAGACGACGCGGTCGTCGTGCTGGCCTGCGACCTGCCATTCGTCACGACCGAACTGCTGATGTATCTGCTGTCGCTGGCGCCGACCGCCGACGCGATCGTGCCGAGGACCGATCGCGGCTATCATCCTTTGTGTGCGGTGTACGATCGCCGCTGCCTCGAGGCGGTCCGACAGCAGCTGGATCGGCGCGATCTGGCGGTGAGAGGGCTGCTGGCAACACTGCGAGTGCGCGCGATCGAATCCGCCGAACTGACGCAGTTCGGTCCGGAAGCGCGACTGCTGGCCAACGTGAACACGGCCGCGGATCTGAACGAAATCGAGACGCTTCTGAACCACGAACTGTAAATTTATCACGAACTTACCGTCGTCTGGCTTCGTCGCCGGCGGCGATGCGGCTCTGCGCGCTTCATGATTCTTCAGCTCCAACAACGTATTCACGACGCTTTGTCGAGCGTCATCGTCGACACACTGGGCGTCGCCGATGTCCCGGCATTTTCGATCGACACTCCGCCGACGCGTGCACTGGGCGATTTTGCCGTCACCGTCGCCTTCCAGCTGGCGCGCAGCCTGCGCAAGGCACCGAAGGCCATCGCGCAAGAGATCGCCGCGGGCCTCGGCGAGGTTCCTGGAGTGGCACGCATCGTGGCCACACCAAACGGCTATCTGAATTTCTACCTCGATCGCGTGCCGTTCGTGCTCGGACTACTCCACGGGCACCGCGCGCCACCGGCATCCGCCGGCGCCAAGGTCGTCGTCGAGCATACGGCGATCAATCCGAACAAGGCGGCACACATCGGCCACCTGCGGAACGCCACGCTCGGCGACACGCTCGTGCGCGTGCTTCGATTCCGCGGCACGCCGGTTGAGACACAGAACTACATCGACGACACCGGCGTCCAGGTCGCTGACGTCATCGTCGGCTTCCAGGAACTGGAGGGGCACTCGCTCGACGCGGTCCGCCACATCGCGGAGACGACGCGCTTCGACTACTACTGCTGGGATCTCTACTCGCGCGTCACAGAATGGTACGAAGGCGACAAGGCCAGGCTGGACGTCCGGGCCCGAACGCTGCACAACCTCGAACACGGCGGCAATGAGACGGCGGCCCTCGGCACGCTGATCGTCGACCGCATCGTGCGGGCACACGTCGCGACCATGGCGCGGCTGAACATCACCTACGATCTGCTCACCTACGAAGGCGACATTCTGCGTCTCAAGTTCTGGGCCCATGCCTTCGACACGCTGAAGGCTCAGGGCGCCGTCTTCCTCCAGACCGAAGGCAAGCTGGCCGGCTGCTGGGTCATGCGAATCGAAGACGGCGCGGCCACCGACGGTGACGGCGACGAGGAAGCGCGCGAGAAGGTCATCGTGCGTTCAAACGGCGTCGTCACCTACGTCGGCAAGGACATCGCCAATCAGTTCTGGAAGTTCGGACTGCTCGGCAAGGACTTCCACTACCGCCGTTTTCTTATGCAGCAAAGCGGTCAGACACTGTGGGCGACGACGTCGACCGCCGGCGAAGTCGGAGCGCCGCCCTTCGGGAGAGCGTCGCGCATCTACAACGTCATCGACTCGCGGCAGTCGTACCTCCAGGCACTGCTCAGTCAGGCACTGCGGACACTCGGCCATCCGCAGGAGGCCGAGAACTCGGTCCACTTCTCGTACGAGATGGTCGCACTGTCACACGCCACGGCACGGGAACTGGGCTACCCGCCGCCGGACGACGACGATGCCAGGAAGCCGTTCGTCGAAGTATCGGGACGCAAAGGGCTCGGCGTAAAAGTCGACGACCTGCTCGACCGCTTGATCGCCAAAGCGTCAGCCGAAGTCGCGAGACGAAACGAGGAGTTGAGCGACGAGGAACGGCAGCCCATTGCCTCGCAGATTGCCGTCGCGGCGATTCGCTACTTCATGCTGAAGTTTTCACGAAGCAAGCTGATCGTGTTCGACATCGAGGAAGCGATCGCGTTCGACGGCGAAACCGGTCCGTACCTGCAGTACTCGACCGCGCGCGCCGGTAACATCCTGCGTCGGCTGTCTGAACGCGATGGCGTCAGCGAAGCGGAGGTGCTGGCGTCGCTCGCGACGATGGATGCCGCGGAACTCGTCAATGACAGCGCTGACGGCGAGCACGACCTGTGGGCGCTCGTCTACGAGGCCTCGAGGCTCGACGACGTCGTCGAGCAGACGGTGCGCGCCCTCGAGTTCTCGATCCTGGCCAAGTACGCGTTCGGGCTCGCACAGCTGTTCAACGCGTTCTATCATCGCTACCAGATTCTCAAGGAAGAAGACGCCGACCGCCGGCGCTGGCGCGCCGCCGGCGTCAGCTAC
>CADEEX010000157.1 GCA_902826465.1 uncultured Acidobacteriota bacterium | reverse complement strand
GTCGCTACGCGCGCGACACAACGATGACACCGCTGCCACGCGTCCTCCACGTCGGCAAGTACTACCCACCGGTCAGCGGCGGCATGGAAAAAGTGCTGCAGGTCGTCTGCGAAGCCGAGCGCGACGCCGTCGATGGCCAGGTGCTGGTTGCCAACGACCGCCGCGGCACGGTGCTCGAAACGGTCAATGGCGTACGGGTGACGCGCGTCACCTCATGGAGGAAAATCGGCGCGGTCTCGGTCTGTCCGACATTCCCGCTCTGGATGCGGCGCATGAAGGCCGACGTCATCGTGATCCACGAGCCGAATCCGCTGGCGCTGCTGGCACACGCACTCGTGCGCCCGAAAGGCAAAGTCGTGTTCTGGATTCACGCCGAAGTGGTGCGGCCGCACTGGCAGTACCGTGCCTTCTATCGTCCCTTCCTGACGCGGATGCTCGGCCTCGCCGACCGCATCGCGGTGGCGTCGCCACCGATGCTCGACCATGCGGTGGAATTGCAGCCGTATCGCAGCAAGTGCACCGTGATTCCGTACGCGATCGACCCCGACCAGCACGCCCTCACCGACACGATGCGCACGCGTGTGCACGCGATTCGCAGCGCGAAACCAGAACCGCTGGCGCTCTTCGTGGGCCGCATGGTGCCGTACAAGGGCGTCGACGTGTTCCTGCGCGCGTTGGTCGATACCCGCGCGCGCGCCATTCTGGTGGGCGAGGGCCCCCTGCGCAGTGCGTGGCAGCAGCTGGCAACAGCGCTCGGCGTCGGCGATCGCGTGCAGTTTGTGGGCGAAGCCCCGGCCAGCGAGCTGGCCGCGCTCTACAACGCCTGCGACTTCTTCGTGCTGCCCTCGGTCACTCGCGCCGAGGCCTTCGGCATGGTGCAGCTCGAGGCGATGGCCTGCGGCAAGCCAGTGATCTCGACCGCGCTCCCATCGGGCGTCCCGTGGGTCAACCAGCACGAGGTCACCGGCCTCGTGGTACCGCCCGGCAACGTCGCCGCGCTGTCCGCGGCGATCACCCGGTTGTCAGGCGACGCCGCGCTCAGAGACACGCTCGGCCGCGGTGGACGAGCGCGGGTGGTCACCGAGTTCTCGATCGCACGCCTTCGCGAACACACGACGGCCCTGTATCGGGCGCTGCTCGACACGCCGAAACACGACACAGCGTCAGGGACAGAAGCCGCATGACGACCGCCGTACTCTCACGTCAGGTGCCTCAGCACATCGTGCCGATCCCGTTCGGCAAGCGCGCCCTCGACGTCGCGCTGTCGGGCGCCGGGCTCATCGCGTCGCTTCCGGTGTGGGCGGCCATTGCCGCCGCCATCAAGCTGGAAGACGGTGGCCCGATTTTCTTCACGCAGGACCGCGTCGGACAGGGCGGCAAAGTCTTCAAGGTCTTCAAGTTCCGCTCGATGATCATCAACGCGGAGGCCGTCGTCGGTGCGCTGCAGGCCACCTCTGGCGATGCCCGGATCACCCGGGTAGGACGCCTGATGCGGGCCACCGCCATGGACGAGCTGCCGCAACTCCTGAACATCTTCCGCGGCGACATGACCTTTGTCGGTCCGCGGGCGTTGCGGCCCGGCGAAATCGAGGCGGTGGGCGCCGAGCTGATCGCCCTCGAGGATGTGCCGGGGTACGAGAGCCGCACCCGTCTCCGGCCCGGCCTCACCGGCGTCGCCCAGATCTACGCGCCCCGCGACATCACGCGACGCAACAAGTTCAGGTTCGACAGCGTCTACGCACAGCGACAGAGCTTCTGGCTCGACGTGCGTCTCATCCTGCTGTCGTTCTGGATTACCTTCCGCGGTCGCTGGGAAGACCGCGGCCAGAAAGTCTAGGACTCGCGCCAACCCTCGCCGCCTGCCCGCCACTGCTCACCCCTGCGGTTCCCGCCGCCACCCGCCGATAACCTGTCCAATGCACCCGCCGAATCGTGGAGATTCGGGAGGATCGGTGCTGCCTTTGCTACCCTAAGACGCAGGCAGGCCTGAAGGCCCGCCCTACTTCTATGCATGATGTGATCGTTGTCGGTGGCGGCCCTGGAGGCCTGCACACCGCCACGCTGCTGGCCAGGGAAGGATTCGACGTCCTGGTGGCCGAAGAACACCGGGTGACCGGCGAGCCGGTGCACTGCACCGGTGTGATGGCCGTCGAGGCGTTCGCCGAGTTCGACCTGCCGCGCGATTCGATCCTCAACGCCCTGGCCACCGCCCGATTCGTGGCCCCGTCCGGCGACTCGGTGTCGCACACCACGCCGGCAACGGAAGCGGTCGTGATCGATCGGGCGCAGTTCGATCGACATCTGCACGCCGCAGCCGATGGTGCCGGCGTCCGCATCTCGCTCGGTACGCGCATCAGTGCACTGACAGTAGATGCCGACGGCGTCTCGGCGCTCGCCGACGATGGGCGGACGTTCCGCGGCCGCATGGCGGTGCTGGCCTGCGGCGCCAGCTATCGCATGCAGCGTCAGCTCGGACTGGGCATGCCGTCCGTGTTCCTGCAATCGGCGCAAATGGAAATTCCGGCAGCGCATGCCGGCGACGTCGAGGTGCACTTCGGACGAGAGGTCGCGCCGCGGGGCTTCGCGTGGGTGGTGCCCGTTGAGCGCCGCACGGGCAGCCACGCGCGCGTCGGCCTCATGTGCGACGGACACGCCCTGAATCACTTCCGCCAGTTCGCGTCGAGCGTGGCCGATCGATGGGGACTGCAGATCGGCGACTTCGGCGCCCTGCAACCGCGACAGAAGATGCTTCCGCTGGCACCCATTGAACGCAGCTACGGCGACCGCGTGGTGGCCGTGGGCGACGCGGCAGGCCTCGTGAAAGCCACGACCGGCGGCGGCATCTACTACAGCCTGGTTAGTGCCAGGGCGGCAGCCACAGTAATCGGCGATGGGCTGCGCCGCGGCGACCTGAGCGCCTCGACCCTCAAGCGCTACGAAAAACTCTGGCGCGCCCGACTGGGTGCCGAGCTGCGCGCCCAGTTGTCGCTGCGATCGATCGCCGACCATCTTGACGACCAGGACATTGACGCGCTGTTCGGTCTGGCGCGCACCAACGGCGTGATGCCGATCGTCCGCAGGACCGCGCGTTTCAACGAACACCGAACGCTGATCGTCTCCCTGTTCAAGTACCCACCGGTGCGACGTCTGCTGTTCAAACAACTTGTCGCCAGAACCGCAGCCGCCGCCATTCAATAGCGCCGCGGCCCAGGGCCGACGGTCGTCGCGGTCACAGCGCGCCGTCGTGGCGCTGGCGCTGGTGGCCGTGGCGTGGGGCGCCTTCGCATTCGGCGCGGTCTACGACTGGGCCTATGTCCCGCTCTCCTGGGGCTGCGCGGCGATCGGATTGCTCGGGCTGCTCGTTGGCCGCGTGTCACTCCGGCGTCTGGTGCCGTTGTCGATGGCCCTGCTGCTCATTGGCAGCGTCGGCCTGATCCAGCTCATCCCGCTGCGCCCAGACCTGCTCGCCTCCGTCAGCCCAGGCACCGATCGCTACCTGCGTGCCTACGATCTGGGCTACTCGCTGTCGGCCGCGGGATCGCCTCCAGGCGACGCGGCCGTCGACGCGCGCCGCTTTCCGATCTCCATTGCGCCAGAGGAAACGGCGCGGGCGCTCGCCCTCTTCGCGGGTCTGTCGCTGTTTCTGCTCGGCTTGCTGCGCACCATGTCTGGCAGCGCAGCGCTGCGTGCGGCCCGCGGCGTGGTGGCGATCGGCACCGTCCTCGCCTTCATTGGCATCGTCCAGAAGGCGCTGGTGGGCGACGATGTGTTTCTGGGGATGCGGATCTACGGTTTCTGGAAGCCGGAGAACCTGGTGACCACGCCGTTTGGCCCGTTCGTCAACAAGAACCATTTTGCCGGGTGGATGATCATGGCGACGCCGCTGGCGTTCGGCCTCGCGATGCGGGCGCTCGAAACGCACACCGACGAGCGCGGCGATCTGCGCCAGCGCCTGCTCTGGCTGGCCGACGCTGAAGGCGCAGGCACGGTGGTCGTGATCTTCGCCGCGTTTCTGATGATCACGTCGTTGCTCTTGACGCGATCGCGATCGGGTCTGGCCTGCCTGCTGCTCACGGCCATGTCCGCGGCCTGGATGGTGGTTCGGCGAGGCGAATCAACCCGGCGTTCGCTGGGACTCATCGGCGGCGTCGGCCTGCTGCTCGGCCTGTCACTGCTGTGGGCCGGCAGCGACACGGCGATCGGGCGGTTGGCCACCAACAGCTCATCGCTGACGCTTCGTCTCGGGATCTGGCGCGACGCGGTGGCGATCGTGCGCGACTTCCCGGTACTTGGCGCCGGGCTGAATACGTTCGGCACCGCCAACATCGAATACCAGCAGTCAGGCGATCTGCACTATCAGGAGGCGCACAACGACTACCTCCAGATCCTGGCCGAGGGCGGGCTGGCGCTCGGGGCCATTGTCCTGGCCACGATTGTCGCCATCGTCTCGACGAGCGTGCAGCGCTTTCGCCGTGGCGGCGATCGACAGGATCTCTATTGGGTGCGCGTCGGCGCCGTGCTCGGCTTGCTTGGCATTGCGGTGCAGTCGGCCGTCGAGTTCAGCCTGCAGATGCCGGGAAACGCGACCCTGTTCGTGATGGTGCTCGCCATCGCGCTGTACTCGCCGTCGACGGTCGACCCGCGACAGGCGCTGCTGACGGTTCCCGTTCAGCCGTCTGCGACGCGTCGCCGGCGCCGCTCCGCGTCATGACCGCGCCGGCTTTTCGAACCACTTCCTCACACCGCGAAACGGTCTGAGGACGTAGAGCAGCGGCAGCGGCAGGACGCTGCCAGGCGCGTACGTGTCCCGCATATACCGCGCAGATGGAAACAGATACTGCGACAGCAGCCGGCCACGACTCTTCCAGTCGGGCAACGCGTTGAGATCGTCGAGCACGATGTCGGCACGGCGTTTCGGCGTCAGGTAGCTCGCGCCCACGTCATCAACGGCCGGCACCAATCGCCTGTCGAGGCGCACATGCTCCGGCAGACGGGTGCCGAAGACCTGCTCGGCCCTCGCCAGCCCCCGCGCGCACAACGACGCGACGCGTTTGGTTGCAATCTCGTCGAGAAAGCGCTCCCAGTCTGAGTCGGCAAACGACGAGGCGAGGAGATGGATGTCGTACAGCCAGATGAGCGGGCGCTTGTCGCGATGATGCGCGACACGGTGCACACAGGCAAGCACGAGGGCGTGCACCGGGTGCAGGCCGTGCACGCGCGGACCGAGACGCGGCAGCACGCGCGCCAGCCGCGCCAGCGCGTCGTACTCGAGCACATGCGCGAAGACCTGCGGATCGAGCGCCCGCCAATGGAGATCGATGGTGTGACGGTAGGTCCCAGACGACTTGATGTAGGTGGTCTGGTAGCGGAGCAGATCGCCGAACTGTTGTTCCCGCGACGGCACGTAGCCGCGTCGTTCCAGGATCGACTCCACCTCGGACTGCACCGACTGGGCGATCAGCAGATCCGAATCGATGCGTGGACGGAGGTCGGGCCGCGGATACAGCGAGTACGCAAGCTGGGCGCCTTTCATCAGCAGCGCCGGCGGCTCCACCGTCTCGAGATCGTCGAGCAGCGTCAGGAACTCGGACTCATTGATGATGTCGATGACGGCGAGCTCGTGCGCCCGTTGGGTGAAACAGCGCCGCCAGTCGAGCGGGACATCCCTCTGATCGTCGAGCGCCTCGGCCACGAGCGCCACGAGACCGTGATCTTCGGCCGCTTCGCACGCCACCGCAGCGTCGACGCCTTCGAATCGCCGCGCCTCGACGACCCCACGAAGAATCGCGGTGAGCAGCGATTCGACCGCTCTGGTTTCGACGCGGGAGGTGTCAGCAGACGCGGGCACGATCGGCATGGGCACACGGCTCCGCGTCAGGCGGAGCGCAGCGGTCGCCCTTCGGGACCGAACACGCATACGGGCGTCAGCGTCGCGAGCATGTCTGGAGGCTCATTGATCGCCTCTCCGTCAACCACCACCCACGCGTGTCCGACGAGCGACGGCGCCGCGTGTGAAAAGCCGATGGTCAGCCGCGGGTCAGCCCCCCATTTCGACAACCTCGAATAGATGACGAGGCTACAGGGCAGGCAATCGGCGGCGGCGCCAACGACGCGACTGATGGTGCTGACGTCGTGGGCCAGTGCCTGCACGACGGCCGCATCCGGTGGCAGGGCGTTAGGTGCCGCCGGCACGGGCCGTCGCCACGCGAGACGCACGAGCGTTTCGAGCGACACGACGTGTCGAAGCAGACCAAAGCACGCGTAGGGGAGCGCGAGCGGCAGCAGGGCGATCGCGCGCCGAACCGTGTGCGTCATCAATTCACCCGAGCGCCTGCACCGCGTCGAGCAGCGGCTCGATACGGTCGAACGAAGGGCGATACAACACGCGATAGACGGGAACGATGTCGCACAAGGTCAGGTAGTGGTCAGTGAGTCGAGCCGTTTCGACCGGGTCGGCCGGGTCGAAGCAGTGGGCGTGCGGCAGGACCTCGGCAAACGCGGCGGCCGGTTCGACCTGGTCGATCGCGTAGTCGCTCGGCAGGCTGACGCTCTGAGAGAGCAGCACCAGCGCCGAGAGCCGGACCGGTTCCTCGGCGTGGTCCTCGCGAGCAGAAATGTTGGGCGAGCCGAAGTGCATGGCCGACAGCGGACGCAAGCTCGCCTCGAACGAGCGCGGACACAGGTGCACGCGGTCGTCGTCTACGCTCAGCACCAGATGATCGTCGGCGAGATGCCGGCGTCCTCGCCGACTGAGCGCGTATGCCATCGTCGACTTGCCGGATCCAGAGGTGCCGCAGAATGCAACGGCGCCCCGCGCCCCAGCGACCGCGCTGCCATGCAGCGCTTCCCACCCGCGCGCCTGCAGCATGAGCGGCTCGACCTCGCGACGGAACAGGCGGGACACCTCTGCCCGATCGACTCCGTCGGCGCCCCAGGTCTGAACGGCCAGAGCGTCCGATGCACACCGGAACAGTCCTGCCCGCTGCCACCAGATCCACCGCGTCGCGCCGTCGATCCACGACTGTCCGCACACGCCTCCGGATGGATCCGTCCAGACGCCGGCACGTCGACCACCCGGGGGCGGCGCCGTGTCTTCGCTGAAGGTCAGTTCGAACCGAAGCAGAGCGCGATCAGTCTTGACCAATTCCGGGCGGGGCCACGCGCCGCGTTCCGGCCGCGTCGACGTTGCCGCTGACTTTCGTCTGCTGTACCAGTTCCTGGACCGAGCCACGATGCTCCGACTCCGGAGCCACCCACGGCTTGCGGGCGTCCGACGACGTTTCCTTGCTGCGATTGTCGAGTGTCATACCAACTCCTCTGCGGTGATGTTATCGGTCGTCTGCGCGCGAATCCAGCGCTCGGTCATCGACAGCTGCCACGCATCGCGTGCAGATCGTCGTCTGGGCTGGCGAATGGCGACCTCGGCCGTCCGGGCGTCGATGATCCCGAGGGCATGCGACAGTGGAAAGGCATCGCGCCTCGCGGCCACGGCCTGGCGCCCTTGTTCGAGGCAGTCGTCGTGGACGGTATTGGCCAGCATCTTCACCTGTCTATCGAACCCCAGATCGGGAAAGCGTCGTGCCAGCTGTCGGCGGGTCAGA
Organism: uncultured Acidobacteriota bacterium; assembly: GCA_902826465.1. Taxonomy (GTDB): domain Bacteria; phylum Acidobacteriota; class Vicinamibacteria; order Vicinamibacterales; family CAVVIG01; genus CADEEX01. The sequence continues at coordinate 1,395 of CADEEX010000157.1, read as the reverse complement.
CCGCGAATCCAACCGCCGCTGTTGGCCAGATGGAGCGGAAGCCGGCAGAAGAAGTCGACGATCTCCGGATCGTGATAGGGGTGGTGGAGCGTCATGCCGAGCAACTGACCTTGCTCGAACGACTCTTCGAGAATGTGCTGGGTGCCTGCCCCCTGCAGTCCGGCCTCGAGGTCGGTGGCGTGAAAGCTTCTCGAGGCGTCGGTGTATGGCAGCACACGGTGAACACGCGCCCGCTGCGCGGTCCGCACACCAGCGTCTGGCGCAATCCAGGCCGGATCGGACGCGGCGACTCGGTCCGCACGTCGCCCGTTCCAGGTGTGAGGACATAGCCGGGCGAGAGCCGCGCTGGCCAGTGGCCGCAGTCCACAGTGCCTCAGCAGCCCGCGACCATCCTCGGCGCGATTCCACGCCTGCACGAACTGCCGCAACGCCAGCAGCCGTCCGCCGCGAATGAGATCGGCGGTGACCGTGGGGGAGGGCACCATCCATTCATCACCGCCGTCGCCGGTCAGAATCACGCGCGCCCCGCGCGCGCGGCCCTGCCGGGCCAGTGCCATATACGCCGGACGCCAGAAGTTCTGGAGCGGCGACGACAGGCGCGCGCTCAGATCGGCGGCCTGACGAACAAGGCTGTGCACGCCCACCGCAGTGTCGAACGTCATCGCGCACTGCGCCATCTCGAGTCGCCGCGCCACCGCGTCTTGAATCGGACGCTCGTCGCAGCCGGTGCCGGGAAACGTCAACGACAGGGCAAGCGGCGACGTCTTCCCCTCTGCAGCACAGAGCGCGGCCGCCGCCGTGGCAATGCTGGTCGAATCGAGCCCGCCGCTCAGGAAGATCGCCGACCGATCGATGGCGGTGCGGCGGACCGCCTGCTGCTGGAGGTGCACGAACTGCTCGTAGGCCTCGTCTTCGCTTCTGGCCGACGGCGTGCTGTTCTCGAGCGGATTCCAGTAGCGATGCACCGTCGCGCCGTCGCGCGTGGCGATCAGGAACGACGCTGGTGGCACCCGCTTCACGGCGCTGAAGAACGTTTCTTCCACGTCAGGAAAACGGCGACACAGGGCATCGGCAAGGGCGACACGGTTCAGATCGCGCGACACGCCCGGCAGCCGCGCCACCGCCGGCGCCGCCGATCCGGCCAGAATCCGGTGGCTGTCCATCGCGTAGAACAGCGGGTGCAGGCCAAGGTGGTCGCGGGCGAGAATCACTCGCTGTGTAGAACGATCGCAGATGGCAATGGCGAACGCGCCCCTGAGCCGCGCGAACAGGTCGAGCGACCAGCGGGCGTATCCCGCCGCGATCAGCATCCCATCGTCGACGGTCGCCGGCAGGCCGAGGTCGCGGGCCAGAACGGACCGGTCGAAGATCACGCCTGCACAACGCACATCGAGT
>CADEEX010000156.1:5986-9005 GCA_902826465.1 uncultured Acidobacteriota bacterium | reverse complement strand
TCGGTGATCTTCCCGTGCTCGCCGCACCGCACGTGCTGCTCCTTGATCCACGCGCCTCGCACGTTCCGCAACGTCTTCGCGGCTCGGGTCAACCCCTGCTGAATGGCATCCTCAAAACTCTTCGGCGACGTGGCGCTGATCTCAGACACCTTGGCAACAGACATCGATTCCTCCTCAACTCGGGTCCACAGGTCCGCAGGTCCGCAGGTCCGGGGATACGGGGGCCATGGTCCACACGTCCCGGCTCCGGCCACTCTACTATCCCCTGACCACCCAGAGCGACGCGAAACCGCGCGGCATCGGTCGCAGTGGCTGAGGTGCTACGATCATCCGGACCCAGTGCCCACGCAGCCCTCGCTTGCCCTCCCGACCTTCGCTGACATCGAAGACGCGGCGACCCGCATCAGCGGTGTCGCCCATCGGACGCCGACGCTCACCTCACGCACGGTGGACGCCCGCACCGGCGCGCAGGTCTACTTCAAGTGCGAGAACCTGCAGCGCGGCGGCGCCTTCAAGTTTCGCGGCGCCTACAACGCGATGTCGCGGCTCTCGGCAGAGCAAAGCAGGCGCGGCGTCGTCGCCTTCTCCTCCGGCAACCACGCCCAGGCCGTCGCCCTCGCCGGTAAGCTGCTCGACATCCCGCGCGTCATCGTGATGCCGACCGACTCGCCGGACGTGAAGCGCGTGGCCACCGCCGAGTACGGCGCCGAGATCGTGCTCTACGACCGCGACACGGAAGACCGCGAGGCGATCGGCCGCCGCCTTGCCGAAGAACGAGGCCTGGCGATCATTCCACCCTACAACCATCACGACATCGTCGCTGGCACCGGCACGGTGGCGCTGGAACTGCTGCAGGACACGGGGCCACTCGACCTGCTGATCGTCCCGTGCGGTGGCGGTGGGCTGCTGTCTGGCACCGCCCTCACCTCACGCGCACTCACGCCCGAATGCCGCGTGATTGGCGTCGAACCGGCCGCGGGTGACGATGCGGCGAGGACCTTCAGGACGAAGACGCTGCAGACGGTGAAGAACCCGGACACGGTGGCTGATGGCGCACGGACGCCGTCGCTCGGTCCGATCACCTTCGCGATCGTGATGGCGAATGCCGACGACATCGTGACGGTGGACGACCCGACGCTGCTGCGCGAAATGTTCTACCTGTGGGAGCGCGTGAAGGTCGTCGTCGAGCCAACAGGTGCGCTGGCCGCGGCGGCGCTCCTGAGCGGCGCGATCGAGGCGAAGGGACGAAAGGTCGGCGTGGTGCTGAGTGGCGGGAATGTCGATCTGGGTCAGGTCGCGGTGTGGAGGACAAGACTGTGACGGGTCCACGGGTCCACCGGTCCGCAGGTCCACTGGCCCGCAGGTCCGCAGGTCAGGGTGTTCGCCACGTCCGCGACGTCCTGAGCGCGATGCTGATGCTGCTGGTGCTGGTGGCGCCAGTCTCCGCGCAAGACGAGGAACCGAGTTCACCGCGTCAAGTTGCGCCGCTCACGATTCTGCAGATCAACGACGTCTACTCCACCGTGCCGATCGACGGCATGGGCGGGCTGGCGCGTGTGGCCACGGTGAAGGCACGGCTGGCCGCGGCCGGCCGGACGCCGCTCCTGATGATTGCGGGCGACTTCCTGTCACCGTCTGTCGCGTCGAGCATCTTCAAGGGCGAGCAGATGGTCGCGGCGCTTGGCGCTGCCGGGCTCGACATGGCCACGCTCGGCAACCACGAATTCGACTTCGGCCCGGACGTGCTGCTGCAGCGCATGGCCGAAGCCAAGTGGCAGTGGGTGGTCTCGAATGTGATCGACACGCGGACCAATCGTCCAGTCGGGGGCGCGGTTCCCTACGTCGTGAGGACGTTCGGTCGCATGAAGGTCGGCTTCATCGGTCTGTGCCTTGATGGCGACGAGATCAACAGCGATCGCCTCGGCTTTCTGAAACTGGTCGATCCGCTCGAGGCCGCGGCCGAATACCTGCCGATGCTCAAGCGCGAAGGCGCGACGATGATCGTCGCGATTACCCACCTCCCCTTCGCCGACGACCGGCGCCTGGTGCAGCGTTTCCCGGAGATCAACCTGGTCGTCGGTGGACACGAGCACTATCCGATTACTGCCGTCGAGAACCAGACGCTCATCACCAAGGCCGGCTCGGACGCGCGCTTCATCGGTCGCATCGACCTGAATCAGCGCACCGACGGCATGGTGGAACGCTTCTTCGAACTGATTCCGGTGAACGCGACGATTCCCGACGAGCCGACTGCCGCAGCGGTGATCGCCAGCTACGAAACTCGGCTCGGCCGAGAGCTCGACCTCGTCGTCGGCAGAAGCACCGTGGACCTCGACGCTGACTCAGTGCGCATGCGCGCGTCGGAAACCAATCTTGGCAACATGGTGGCCGACGCCATGCGTGCCGATGTCGGCGCTGACATCGCCATCGCCAACTCCGGCAGCATCCGTGGCGACCGCGTGTATCTCGCCGGTCCGTTGGCGCGACGCACGCTCGTCGCGATGCTGCCCTTCGGTAGCGTCGTCTGCAAACTCGAGATGAGCGGCCGCGACGTGCTGACCGCCCTTGAAAACGGCGTGTCGCGCCTGCCCTCGTCTGACGGCCGCTTTCCGCAGGTGTCTGGCCTGACGATGACGGTGACACCGTCGGCGCCGGTAGGACAGCGCGTGTCGAACGTGGTGGTGGGCGGAGCGGCGCTCGACCTCACCAAGACCTATACCGTGGCGGCCACCGACTATCAGGTGACCGGCGGCGATGGCTACAGCATCTTCACCAGTCAGAGACAGCTGGTGAGTCACGAGACCGGTCCGCTGCAGGTGGGGACGCTCGAAAAGTGGGTCACCACGCGGGGCTCCGTGAGTCCGGCGAAGGAGAATCGGATCGTCATTCGGTAGCCGACCACGTCCCCCCGTGGCCGCCGCAGGCGCGTGCTCGCATCAACATGCGGCAGCATTCGGCGGGACGAGAGCCGGATGACGAAAGGGGTCGCCCACAATGAGCGACCCCTCGTCGAAGTTCA
>CADEEX010000156.1:3401-5976 GCA_902826465.1 uncultured Acidobacteriota bacterium | reverse complement strand
GCCTGAAGTCTTTCCGACAGCTAGTTGCGGTCCCGGTCCCAATCCCAGTCCCAATCCCAGTCCCACTGGTGGCGATGATCATCATCATCATCGTCGTTGTCCCGCCCACGCGGAATCGTAATCTCGATCGTCCGGTCGTTCCCGCTGTCCGGGTGTTGGATATTGACCCAGGCCCTGCGCTTGTTGAAGGGATCGAAGTACAAGCCCGTGAATTCCGATCCAACGGTGCCGTTGGACGCCCAGCGCCCGATACCTTCGCCGGCGTCTGTCAGATCTCCGTCCTTGTTCCGATCGTTGGCAAACCAGATGTCATCGTCGGAGCCGCCGCCCCGATCTTCGACGACGTAGATGTTTCCGTCGTGGTCAACGGCCAGATTGTCGGGACTCGTCAGACCCGCGCCCACGGCCAGGCCGGTCGCGAGATCGAGGGTGTTCCGATTCGCAAAGACGGAAATCGTCTTTCTCTGCAGATCGAGCCTGTAGACTTCGTTCGTGGTCGTCGTCGCCACATACAGATACTCGCGGCCGCGAATTTCCACGATCTGCAAGTCTTCAGGGCGCTGGTAGTCAGTGCCTTTGAACGCCGCCAGGTCGGTGGTGTTGCGCGCGTCGACGGAGCTGACGCCGTTGGGGTCTGTGATGGTCAGCGCGCCTGGCAAGGCGACGCCATTGACGTTGGTAATCGGAACCCAGCTGTAGGCGCCAGTCGCGTTTGGCGTATTGCCATCGCCGACCCGCAACACAAAGGTTTGTCCAGCACCGAAGTAGTCAGCCCAGCCGAGCTTCACATACTGAAACTTGGCCTTCGGCGTGTACTTGTAAATGCTCCCGCCGTTCAGTTCGTCAATGAAGTACATGTTGCCGTCTTCATCCCACTGGATCCCTTCGTGGGAGGTCCGTGGAATGACGTTCTTATGCTCGAAGTCCGCACCGGCATTGCTGTATGCCGTCAGCGGCTCGGTGATGCCAGGCGCCCAGAGCGGATACCGCATTTCGAACAGCCGACCGTAGGGGCTGGTGGTGCAGCCCGGAGCGGCCGCCGTGCACCAACTCTCTTCGGCGGTGATCAGGGTTCCCCACGGTGTCCAGAACGACGCGTCAAACGCCACGTGTCCGCCCGGGACCGGGCTCTGCCAGATGGTCTTCGTACGGCCAGTTTTCAGGTCGTGCCGTTGCACACCCGACTGTCCGGTCTCGAAGACGGTGAAGAGAAAGCGGCCCGTCTGCCAGCCCGTTTCGTTCACCGTGTTCATGTCCCAGTTGCCTGAATTGGGAATCCCCTTCGCCAACTGAGTATTGCGGTCGGCGATGGACTTCTGCTTGAAGACCGGATTGCCGAAGGTGATCGGCTTGCTTTCATCCGCGGTGGGACCGGCTGACGCGGAAAGTGGCGTGTAGTCAGAAAACCGCATGCCGTCAGCGACCAGCACCGTGCCCGCCAGGAACATGCTGCCAAAGACGCCGAACCGTTTCAGATATCTTGCCTCGCTCATACTGCCTCCTCTTGATCGCTCGATTGGGCATTGGCGCGACGTCGACTTGGCAGTCAGCTGTCGCAACAATGAAGGAGACTGTATTGGCTCGACTCGACGCTTGTGACTCAACGATGAAACGAAGGGGTAAAAGTCCTGATGCGGAGCGCCGCTTCGCGGTGGCGTTCGAAATACGTCTGAGAAGTGCGGCGACTTCTGAACGCTAGCGGGCGCGGCCAGGCTGTGGTGCGCCTCGGTCGCCGACGCGGACGGGCGTCGCTTTCGCCCTCGCCTTCCACGCCCTGAATCCAAGCAGGATCGCGACGATCACGCCGTAGGTGATCGGGCGGCGAACGTCGGCCTTCACCAGCCACCAGTAGTGCAGCACGCCTGCAGCGGCCGACACATAGACCAGCCGATGCAACTGCGCCCATTTTTTACCAAGGCGGCGAATCCATCCGGTGGTTGACGTAATCGCGAGCGGCACCATCAGACTCCAGGCGAGGAAGCCGATGGTGATGAACGGCCGCTTGTAGATATCTTCAGAGACCGACATCGCCAGGTTTTTCACCGTGCTGAAGGCGACGATACCGTCTGGAAAGTCGAGCGCGGCGAAGCGATCGGCGATGACGTAGATCAGGAAGTGGAGCGTGCCGTAGAAGAACGCGTAGAGGCCGACCATTCGGCGGAACTTGATGACCCAGTTCCACCCGGTGAGTTTCCGTAGCGGCGTGATGACGAGCGTGATGCAGAGGAAGCGAAGCGCCCAGGTGCCGGTTTCGAGCGTGATGTCGCTGAGCGGGTTCGCACTGAGATTTCCAGTGGTGATCGCCCACGTCAACCAACCCGCCGGCCCAAGGCTGGCCAGAAAGACCAGCGGCTTGAGCACGAAGCGGATTGTCTTGGTGGACGGGTTCACCGCGCCTCAGTAATTGCGTTTCAGATCGAGGCCTGCGTAGAGCCCCTGCACCTGATCGGCGTAGCCGTTGAACATCAGCGTCTTGCGCTTGAAGAACTCGCCGATGCGACGTTCACTCGCCTGGCTCCATCGCGGATGGTCGACGCTCGGATTCACGTTTGAGTAGAACCCGTATTCCTGCGGC
>CADEEX010000156.1:0-3391 GCA_902826465.1 uncultured Acidobacteriota bacterium | reverse complement strand
GACGAAGCGGATGCGAACGATCGACTTCGCGCCCTTGAAGCCGTACTTCCATGGCACCACCAGGCGGATCGGCGCGCCATCCTGCTTCGGTATCACCTCGCCGTATAGACCGGTGGCGAGGATGGTGAGCGGGTGCATGGCTTCGTCCATGCGAAGCCCTTCGATGTACGGCCACTGCAGCACCGGGCTGCGCACGCCTGGCATCTGGCTCGGGTCGTAGAGCGTGTAGAACTCGACGAACTTCGCCTTGGCCGTCGGCTCGCACTTCTTGATCACTTCGGACAGCGGCACGCCGACCCACGGGATGACCATCGACCAGGCCTCGACGCAACGCATGCGGTAGATGCGCTCCTCGAGCGGGATGCCGCTGAGCAGTTCGTCGATCGGCACGCTCCGCTTCGTGGCCACCTCACCGTCGATTTGAATCGACCACGGCTCCGTTTTGAGACGGCCGGCAGTGAGCGACGGCGACTCCTTGTCGGTGCCGAACTCGTAGTAGTTGTTGTAGCTGGTGATCTGCTCCCAGCTGTTCGGCTTCTCCTGCTCAGGCGTCAGGCTCAGCGGGCTCTTGCGGACGTTCTCGAGTTTGCGGCCGTGCGGCGCCGCTTGTCCGGCGGCAAACACCGCGCGGCCCGACCCGAGGATCGCGCCGCCAACCGCCAGGGCACCCGCACTCGTGCGCAGGAACTCGCGGCGGTTCAAATACAGCTTCTGGTCCGTGATTTCCGAGCTGCGGATGTCGGCGGGCTTCTTGATCAGCATAGATGTGTGCCTGTCTGATGCCGGAGGTCCGGCGCGGGTTACGTGCCCGCATTATAGGTTACGCACACGGACGGATTCCGGATGCCGGATTCTCCATGCTGAGCCTTGAGCCTTGAGCCCTGAGCCCTGAGCCCTGAGCCCTGAGCCCTGAGCCCTGAAGGCATGCTAGTCTGCAGCCGTGGACAGTCGCACCTTGCCAGAGACCGAGCGCGAGGCCTCGGCACGCCTGCTTTCCCTCGCCGCTCACGAGCTTCGGACGCCGGTGTCGGTGGTCGGCGGCTATCTGCGCATGCTGCAGCGCGACGAGACGCTCAACGAACGGCAGCGCAAGATGATAGACGAGGCCGACAAGGCCTGCGCGCGCCTCGTCGCCATCATCAAGGAAGTGAGCGAGGTCGGAAAGCTCGACGATGGGCGGACGAGGTTGCAGTCGGAAGGGCTGGACCTGTTCGGGTTGCTGCGCGACATCGCCGGTTCAGTGGACGAAGCGAGCGATCGCGGCGTGCGGCTGGCGCTGCATGGCTGCGATGTCGCGGCCACCATTCGCGGCGACCGCCTCCATCTGCGCGACACGTTCACGGCGCTGATGCGCGCGGTGCTGCGCGAGCAGCACGACGAGGCGGTGGTGCGCGTCGATTGCCAGCTGCACGCCGATCGCGTGCTGATCGTGATCGGTCGATCAGATCGACTCGATTCCGTGCTGAAACAGCCGCGGGCGCCGTTCGACGATCAGCGCGGTGGTCTGGGACTCATGCTTCCCATCGCGCGCCGCGTGATTGAAGGACACGGCGGCACGATCTGGTCGCCGGCCGACGCCGAGGGCAAGACCACGGCGCGAAGCGCGGTGCTGGTGGAGTTGCCCACGAATACGTGACCGTGCAGGGCTTAAGTCTTAAGCCTTGAGCCTTAAGACCTGAACCCAAACGTTGCTGTCGAAGCGTTTGGGTTCAGCGTACGTCCTGCCACCGTCGTCCGGTACTGAGCTGGCGTTCGAAGCAGGCGCGCGCGCGCGCGTAGATGTCGGTCAGCGCACCGGGCGACGAGGGACGTGCGAACTCGCTGTCGAGTGGGCACGCGCCGCGGTTGCCCGGTCCATTCCCTTCGTCGGAAAAATGGAGCGCCGCTCCTTCGCGGACCCACATCGGGCGACCACTGAACGCGCCGTCGGCGAGCGCGTGCACGAGCTGACGGCGGATGTTCCGCTCGAGAATGCCGCCGCTCCGCAGCACAGCAATCGGCACGAAGTGCAGTTCGCTGCCGACGACCGCACCGAGCGTGAACCACGGCTGCTTCGTCGCCGCTTCGAACGCGTCGACGGTGGGATGAAACCGCACCAGCACGCGTGCTGTGGTCGGCACGCCGAGTGTCGCGACCAGCGACGCACGCTCTCGCGCCACAATCTGCGCGATCGCCGAACGCTGCCCGTCGTCTCCCTCGGGTAACGAGATCGCGAGATCCGCACCAGCGGCCACCAGGGGCGCCGGACCCGGTGCGATCGGCACTGGCGTCGTCGATGCCGTCGGCGGCGCGGAGATGCGTGGCGGCGGAGCGGCGGCAATCCGCGGTGGCTCTGGAGGTGCCGCCGGTGTCGCGGTCAGACGCGGCCCGTAGCCACCGATCGTCGTCCCAGGAAAATAGCGGCCGAGAATCTGCGACGCGCTTTCGCCCGCCGTCGCGAGCTTCGTCGATCCGATCACGCACATGCCGACGCCGTGGCCGAACCCATGACCGCGGAACCTGAAACCGCGGCTGGTGCGCTCGAGTTCGAATGCGGTGCTGCGCACGTACTGCCAGCCGATCGTCCGGCCAACGGCCGCGCGCAGATCCTGCCCGGTGATCTTGGCTGGCGTCAGCCCGTCGAGCAGCAGATCGCCGACGCGCCCGGAGGCGCTCCGCGTACCGACTCTGACGTTCTGCAGAGTGCCGCGGAACCCGGCCTGTTGCAGCGTCCGCTGCAGGTCGCCCATCGTCAGTTCCGTGCTCCACTCCGGCATCCCCCCGCACCCATCGTCGGGCTGCGACGGCAGGTAGGGCACGTCTTCGGCACCGGGCCACACGTTCGACGGCGTCTCGGTGTGCCCGCCGCACGACGCGCTGTAGAACACCGTGGCCGGCTCGCCGCGATACAGCAGCACCTGCCCCGCCGTGGTCTGCGCCGCCCGCTCGGTAATCGGGGTCGCGGTCCGCATCACCTGACAGTGCGTCTGATCGCAGAGGTCGAACCCCTCGGCGCGGTGCTTGCCGCGATTGCCCAGTGCGTAGGTGCGGATCGCAATCGCCAGTGCCTGCTGCGCCGCCAGATCGCTGCCAGGCAGCGCCTCGCCGGCGAGCACCCGCGCCACATAGGGCTCGAGCGGCAGCGTGGCGATCTCATAGGCGCCGTTCTTGAGCACGCCGATTCGAATGGTGTCGGTGGAGCCCAGTTCCTGGGCGCCGCCAACGATGCACCAGAGGGCGAGAAGAGAAAGGACCAGCAGCCGTGTCAGGCGCAGCGTCGCGGGGCGTCGTGTGAAGCGGAACTCCGGCATCAATCGACGAGACCTAAAAACGCTTCCACGTCGCGCCACATGCGCGGCAAGCTATTGATGAGCTGATGGTCGTCGTCGAGCATCGTGAGCATCACGTTCCG
>CADEEX010000155.1 GCA_902826465.1 uncultured Acidobacteriota bacterium | reverse complement strand
GCCGTCGGCAGTTTGGTCGAAAAACGGAACCCGATGCCGGGACGCCGCGCTGATTCTGGTACCAGCCTGAGTTTGGTCCCGACGTAGAGGTCTTCGACTCCCTGAGTACGATTGCCGGTCGCCTTCACCAGCGACGACAACGGACCGGGCCGGCGCTCACGAATGGCCAGGCGCTGATAAAGCCCGCCGTCAATCTGCAACTCCGCGATCGAACTGATGCCGATGCTGACGCCGACGATCGGCCCACGGAACAGATGACCGTCGAGACCGGACGCCGGAAAGAGCTGCTTGCGGCCGGCGCTGAGCCCCCCCTCGATGAGTACGCGGCCAGCGCCCACCACTTCGGGATCTTCCGTCACGAGCGGACGCTGCTGCGCCTGGACTCTTGGCGCGGCCGCCAACAGAAGCAGCAGGACCGACAGGGCACGAAGGCCGGTGGTCCGCCGGGAACGCGAAGCAGCGGTCGCCTGGCGGCGCGTGCCCAGCCTAGGCAGGAAGCGTCTCGGCCACGCGGGCACGCAGCTCCGCCGGCGGATTGAGACGCGTGTCGAGCAGATGCCGTGGCGCGACGTTGCTGAGCGCCTTGAGCATCGAGTTCTTGACGCCCGGATGTTCGATCTCGAGATCCATGATGAGCCGCTTGATGCGCTGCCGCTGCAGGCCAAGATCGCCGCACGCCGGGCAGCAGCAGCCGATGATGGGCAATTCCGATTCCTTGCAGAACTGCCGCGCCTCGTCTTCGCCGACGTACACCAGCGGACGAATCACCACGTGCTTCTTGTCGTCGGACACCAGCTTCGGCGGCATCGCCTTGAGCGCGCCGGCGAAGAACACATTCAGCAACAGCGTTTCAATGAAGTCGTCGGCATGATGACCGAGCGCGATCTTCGTGGCGCCGATCTCCTTGGCGACGCGGTAGAGGACGCCGCGGCGAAGGCGCGCACAGAGTGAGCACGGCGTCTGGTCGACATCAAGAATGTCTTCGATGAGAATGCCGATGTTGGTGTGCTCGCTGCGGTACTCCCAGCCACGCGCAGCGCAGGTCTTCGCGAGCAGGTCGTGCTTGTACTCCTTGTAGCCGGAGTCGACATTCACCGCGACGAGCGTGAACTTCACCGGCGATCGCTTCTGCAACACATCGAGCGTCTGCATCAGCGCCCAGCTATCCTTGCCACCAGACAGGCCGACCATGATGCGGTCGCCGTCCTGAATCATGTCGTAGTCGACAATCGCCTTGGTGGTCTTCTTGGCCAGCCGGGCTTCGAGATCCGTGCGGTACGCCATTCCCTCGATTCTAGACCACGTATCATTGGCCGTGCTCTTCTGGATCGTCCTGCTCGCGCTGGGCGGGATCGTCGCCGGGGCGCTCGTCGTCTTCTGGCAGGTGATCGGTATAGGCGCGGCCTACCGCGCCAAAGTGCTGGCCACCGAAACGTTCGGATGCGGCCGTACGCTCGACCCGGTCTCGGCGATCGAGATCTCGGCCGACGCCTATTCTTTGCTCCGCCTGTTCCCCGCTCGAGTTGATCCCGCCACTGCGAGCGCCACCGCATCGTTCTTCGGCATCAGGCGGCGCACGGCACGATGGCGACCTGGCCTCGGCGCAGCGCTGGTGTACGACGGCTACCGGCCTGTCATGCCGCCGCTGCCGGTGGCCACGTCTCTGGCCGCGGCACCATGGCCCCGGCGGGCGGGATCGTCATCGCTCAACGCAGCCGTACTCCGCGCCTTCACCGAACCCCATCCAGCCCGCCTCCGTCGCACGCGCGCAGTGGTCGTGCTCCGGGGTGGCGACATCGTGGCCGAGCACTACGCCGCACCGTTCACGACCAATTCGTTGTTCGCCGGATGGTCGATGACCAAGGGCGTGCTGGCCGCGCTCGTCGGCATCCTCGTGTCCGACGGAAGGCTCGCGCTCAGCGACCGGGAACTGTTGCCGGCGTGGAGGGCGCCCGACCCCCGCGCCGACATTTCACTGGAAGACCTCTTGCGCATGCGCAGCGGCCTGCGCTTCCGCGAGGTTTATACCCAGCCGTTCTCTGACGTGCTGCGCATGCTCTACACGGTGCCCGACGCGGTGGCGTACGCGGCCAGGCTGCCGCTCATCGCCACCCCGGGCACGCAGTGGAGCTACTCGAGCGGCACCACCAACATCCTGTCAGGTATCGCTCGCCGCGTGCTCGGAGACAATGCCTATGTCGCCTGGCCCAGGCACGCGCTCTTCGACCGCATCGGCATGCACAGCGCCCAGCTCGAAGCCGACGCGGCCGGCACGTTCCTCTTCTCGTCGTACATGCTCGCCACCGCACGCGACTGGGCACGCATGGGACAGCTCCACCTGCAAAACGGCGTCTGGGAAGGCACGACGATTCTGCCGGAAGACTGGGTCAGATTCTGCACCACGCCAACGCCGCAATCGCCGACCGCCAACTACGGCGCGCACTGGTGGCTGAAGCTGCAGCCCGACATCGGCGGCAACAGTGCAGCCGTGGCTCGCGTGCCGAAGGACGCCTTCTTTGCGGTGGGGCACGAAGGCCAGACGCTGACGGTGATACCGTCGCTCGACCTGGTGATCGTCCGCCTCGGTCTGTCGATCTACATCGACGCCTGGAACCAGGCCGAATTCGTCGCCGACATCGTCGACGCGTTATAGCGCCTCAGCCACGAAGACACGAAGTAGGCACGTAGTGTCCGGCTTGAGCCGGACGTGTGCAGTCCGCCTGATGGCGGACACTACTCAATTGCGGACGGAGTGCTAACGCGTCGAAACGACGCGAGCGGGAATGCCGACGGCGACCGCACGCGCGGGCACATCGTCCCGCACGACCGCGCCGGCACCGATGATCGCGTGCTCGCCAATGGCGACGCCGTCGAGAATCTTGGCGCCCGCGCCGAGCCAGGCGCCGGCGCCCACTGACACGCCCCGACTGACGCGCGCTTGATCGAGTACAGACTTTGTCGGGTCGGCGAAATGGTGATCGCCGCCTATCACGTAGACATAAGCCGCCACCAGGACGTCCGCGCCGATGGTGACCGAACCCGCGGAAAAGATCTCGCAGTTGAAGCCGACGTTCGCGCCGCGGCCGAGCGTGATGTCGCCGTTTTTGCACGAGAGAATGCTGTTGCGACCGACGAACACGCCGCTGCCGACGGTGATGCCACGATTGGTCGTCCCCTTCGCATCCACCAGGCAGTTGTCGTCGATCACGACGTTCTCTCCGAGATGAATCTTGTGTGGATGGCGGAGCACGACGTTCTGCCCGAACACGACGTTACGCCCACACGATCCCAGCAACTTCGGATAGAGCGCCTTGCGCAGCGCCAGGCCAAGCGCACCGGGCAGTGCCTGGGCGAGCGTGACGATGAGTTCGTATTTGAGGAGTGCACCCAGGCCAGGCCGACCGACGACGAGCGCCGAGTACTTCTGGCGGGCGCTCTGCCCCGTGGCAAACAGGTCGTCCTGCGCGCGCGAAATCGCCGGCTGGCCGGCGGCGCCAGGCGGCGACTCAGAGCCAGCCATATTCGCGGTACCAGGCCAGCGTGCGCGCAGCGCCGTCCTCAATGGAGACGCGTGGCGCGTAGCCAATTTCGGCGCGGGCGCGGCTGATGTCGAACGAACGGCTCTTGGTGTAGAAATCCACGCGACGACGATAGAGCGGTGGCTCGAGGCCGAACGGCTTGCACAGCGCCTCGCAGAGGGCACCGGCGATCCATACCGGCCAGACCGGCCAGTGGATGCCCGGGGGCTTCGCGCCCGCCACCCTGGCGATCCGCTCGACCAGTTCGTTGAGCGTGGTCACCTCCGGCCCCGCAATGATGTAGGTGCGGCCGGCCGCTGCAGGATGCTCGCCGCACAGGCAAAAACCCTCGACGAGGTCGTCAATGTAGGTGAGATGGTAGTAGATCTGTCCGCTGCCCAGCATCGGAAAGCGGCCGCGCGCCACGCCGCGAAACAGCTTGAGTAGACGACGATCGCCAGGACCGTAGATCCCCGTCGGGCGAACGATGGTGACCTCGATGCCAAGGCGCTGCCCCGTCGATCGCGCCAGTTCCTCGCCTTCGAGTTTCGTTTCCTGATAGATGTCGCCGGGCCTGAGCGGCGCATCTTCGTTCGCCGGCGGATGCTCGACATCGCCGTGCACACCGACCGTGCTGCAGTGCACCACGCGCTTGACGCCGGCCGCATGTGCCGCCTCGATCAATTCCGCCACCGAGGTGGCATTTACCTGGCGGTACATCTCGGTGGACGTGCCGGCCTCGCGATAGATCGCGGCGATGTTATAGACGACGTCGATGTTCGACACGGCGGCGTTCAGCGACGCGCGATCGCGAAGGTCGCCGCGAAGGACCGCCACGCCCTGCTGTTCGAGATCGGCCGCGCGCGCCGGATTCCTGGCAATCGCGCGTACCTGGTGCCCCCTGGCGGCGAGGCCGCGCACCAGATGCCCCCCCGTGAACCCCGTGGCGCCGGTTACGAGGGCACGCACCGTTGAGCCAGGATCGTGACGGGCGAGCCAAACACATGCCGCAGGCCCACCAGCGACAGCGCCTGTTCGGCCCCTTCGGTGAAGGCGCGCGATCCGAGGGCCTTATGCAGGGCGATCGGAAGAACGAACTGCCGATGGACCGAGGTGACGCGGAAGCCGCTGCGCGCCAGTTGCGTCGCGATCTGTACGTCGGCAAAGACGCGGTACGGCTCGGTGTGACCGCCGGCCGCGTGGCGCAGCTTTCGGACCATGGACTGCAGCAACGCGACGCTGCAGATCGACGGATAGTCGAGCACGACCGTGTGACGGCTCACCCGGCACAGCTCGTCGACGCACACCCGCCAGCGGGGCGTGTGCATGAGCACACGCAAGCTGACCGCGGTGTCGAACGATTGATCGGGAAACGAGAGCGCGTGGGCATCGCCGACCGCGAACTCGACCTGATCGGTGCGCTCACGCGCCCGTTCACGTGCCACGGCCAGCATCTCTTCCGACGCGTCGACACCAGTGACGTGGGCGCCGCAGTCGGCCATCAGGAACGCCGCACGCCCGGTGCCGGTGCCCACATCGAGCACCGAACGCCCGGCGGCCTCGCCGAGGAACTTCACCAGCACATGCGCCTGTCCCTCGGCCACCAGTTCGCCGATGGGGCCACCAAAGCGGCGACCGTCGAAGGCCCGCGCATTGGTGGCATCAGCGTAGAACGTGTAGCTGTAGTGCTTGCTGCGCTCGGCGTCGCTGATCACGGGTCGGTCCGTCACGCCAGATCCTTCACCGGCGCGAGCGAGCCGCCCGGATCGAGGGCGCCGACGGCGCGGCGGGTGCGATCGAGATAGGCCTCGTAGCTGTACTTCGTTTCGGCGAGCGTCCTGGCGTTCCGGCCAATCGCCGCCGCTCGCACCGGATCACTGAGCGCCGCGAGAATGCCATCGGCGAACGCGCGCGGCGTGGTCCCGGTGAGGATGGCGGTGTCGTCGTTCAGCACCTGTGTGTGCGTCAGCAGCCGCGTCGCCACAATCGCCTTGCCTGAGCGCAGGTACTGATAAATCTTGAGCGGTGTATTGGTACCGCGCGACCTGGGCGACACCAGCGCATCGCACGCCAGCAGATACGCCGGAATTTCGGTCGCCGGCCGCTCGCCAGCGAAGATGGTGACGTCGCCGATGCCAGCGGCGCGCGCCTGCGCCTTCGCCTTCTCCACTTGATCCGGCTTCCCCCCCGCCATCAGCAACCGTGCCTCGGGCCGGGCCGTCGAGACGAGCGCCATCGACGCAAACAGCAGATCGAGCCCCTGATAGGCCTCGAACGTGCCTGTGTAGAGCACCACCGGCGTCGTGCCCGAGAAGCCGAACTGCATGCGCACCGCCGCCGCCTGCGCCGGCACCGCATGCTCGTCCGCCGACCCTGGCGCGTTCTCGATCAGCACCACCTGGGCCGCCGGTTCAATCTCGCGCACCGTCTCTTCGAGCGACGGGCAGATCACGATGACGACGCGCGAGCGCTTGATCATCAGGCGCTCGATCCACAGAAAGACGCGGCGAATCATGGCCGAGCCGCTGAAGTCGAAGTTGGTGAGCTGCTGCGGCAGGCTCGAGTGCATGTCGTAGAGGTGCGGCACGCGCAACAACGCTGAGAGCACGATGCCGATGAGACCGCCCTCTTCGTGCGAATGAATCGCGTCGTACTTGCCGCTGAATGCCTTGCGGAACGCCGTGAGCGTCAGGAAAGCGTCGAGTGGCAGCTTCGCCAGCGACGGTCCGATCTTGACGCGACTGACAAACGGCGGTCGCATCGCCCGGAAGATACGCAGCCCGGGAATCTCCACATCCTTGCCGAAGGGATAGGTGACGAGATCGACCTGATGCCCCAGCGTCGTCAGCGCGCGGATGCGGTGATATTCGCTGAAGGGTGTCCCGCGCGGCTCGAAGAACGGCTCGGGCGCGATCATCAGGATGCGCATGGAGAAGTGATTTTCTCACGAATCCGTAGTACAGTGACCATCCGCAACTCCTCTGCATGGCCGACGAACCCACGCCAACTTCACCAGGGCGGCGCTATGCCTTGATGGCCGCCAAACTGGTCGTCAGCCTCGCACTCCTGTATCTCCTGTTCTCCCGCGTCGACACGGCCGAACTGTGGCACGACGCGCGTCGCGCCTCACTGCTGTGGCTGTTCATTGCGCTGCTCATCTACACCTTGAACGTCGTGGCCAGTTCGTGGCGGTGGCACCTGCTGCTCGAAGCCCAGCGCATTCGTGTGCCGGGCAGAACGCTGCTCGGGTCGCTGCTCGTCGCCGGCTTCTTCAACAATTTTCTGCCGAGTAACATCGGCGGCGATGTCATCAGAATTCGGGATACGGCTCCGGCCGCGCAATCAAAGACGCTGGCCACCATGGTCGTGCTGGTCGATCGCGGACTGGGGCTGCTGGCGCTGGTGCTGATCGCTGCGTGCGGGGCGACGTTCGCGCGCACCGGCTCCGCGCCGATCTGGCCGTCGTGGCTCTGGGCCACCTTCGCGATCGGCGCCGCGATTATTGCTCCGGCCATGTACTCGCCCGCCGGCGTCGCACGATTGCTCCGGCCGCTCACGATTCTTCATCCGGAGTGGGTCGGCGAACGCATCGAGACGATGACGTCCAGCCTCATGCGGTTCCGTGAGAAACCGCGCGCATTGCTTGGGTGTTTCAGCGGCGCCATTGTGGTCCAGGGACTCGTCGTGGTCTTCTATGTGGCCGTGGCGCGCGCGCTGAACGTGCCGATCACGCCGTGGGATCTCGCCGTGATCGTCCCGCTCTCGCTGGTGGTGCAGATGCTGCCGATTTCGATGAACGGCTTCGGCGTGCGCGAAGCCACGTTCTCGTTCTACTTCACGCGCATCGGTCTGCCGATCGGGTCGGCGGTGCTGCTCTCGCTCGTCGCCGCCGGCGTCATGATGGTGTTCTCGCTGTCGGGTGCCGCGGTCTACGTCTCCCGGGGCCGTTAGCCACGTGTCTGCTCCCGCGCGCAACACGACGCTCATCGAAGAAACTTACTGGATCGTCTTCGGCCGTCCCGCGTCGGCGCTTGAACTGGCTGACGAGACCGCCGGCGTCCTCAACCGCGACCAGCTGTCGATGCGTCGCGGCATCCTGGCGTCCGACGAGTTCAGGCGGCTGCGCGCCGCGTGGAAGGCGGGCCAGGAGACGCACGACGCCGCGGCACTCGAAGCGGCACTGGGACGACTCGGCCCGCCCGACGTGTTCGTGAAGCGTGCCTACGAGTCGCTGCTCGGCCGCAGCCCGGATGCCGGCGGCGCGCAACACTATGTCGGCGTGCTCACCGGCGGCGAGCGCCGTACCAACATCGTTCGCGCGCTGGCATTGTCAGACGAGTTCGAGCGGCGCGCCCGCGCAGTCCCGCGCGACGTGCAGCTGTGCGAGCTGGCGAACCCCGCCAAATGGGAGAACCCCGAGTGGCTCGAGATTCTGCGCAGCCTCGGGCTGTCAGACGATCGGCTGGCCATGCACCGGAAGCCGTACGAGTTCACGCAGCTGATCTTCGGCTGTCAACGACTCGGCGTGCTGCGTCCGGACGCCTCCGTCGTGAGCATTGGCGCCGGGCACGAGCAGGTCCTGTACTGGCTTGCCAATCACGTCACGCGCGTCGTCGCCACCGACATGTACGAAGGGCTCTGGCAGGGTGAACGCGCACGCGAGGGCGATCCCGTGGTGCTGGTCGATCCCGACATGTACGCACCGTTTCCGTACCGGCGCGAGTGCCTCGAGTTCATGAAGATGGATGGCCGGTCTCTCGATTTTCCCGACGGCACCTTCGATGTGTCGTACTCGCTGTCGTCGATCGAGCACTTCGGCGGATTCGAGGGGGCGGCGCAAACGATGCGCGAGATGGCGCGCGTGCTGAAACCGGGCGGCGTGCTCGCGCTCGCGACCGAGTACATTCTGTCGGGCCCATCGGCGCACGAGACATTCCAGCCTGACGAAGTGAAAGCGCTGATTCGTGCATCGGGCCTGGAGCTCGTCGAGCCGATCGACGAAGGGGTCTACCGCCGATACGAGGCGCGTCCCGTCAAGCTGCAGGTGGATCCCTACGAGTCACCGCACATGACCGTGCAGATCGACGACACCGTTTTCACTTCGGTGATGGTGTTTCTCAGGAAACGCTGACGAATCACGTGCCAGGGTTCCGGGATTCCTGGGTTCCAGGTTCCACGCGGCCGCGGGTACTTGTGGCGCTGGCGTCTATCGACCGGACGCGAGGAACGAAAGATCCGCGCGCAAGACCCCACGGCGTTTCGTGGCCCGCGACGTCTCGTGCAGCAACACATAGAGCTGCTGCATCTTGTGCACGAACGCCTGGATATCGTAGGTCTGACCGGTGACCCGCGCCTGCGCGGACAGTTGCTGCCGTCGCGCCGGACTGTCCATCGCCTCAACGATCGCCGCCGCCAGCGCCGTCGCGTTGGCCTTCGGCACAATCAGCGCATCGCGGTCGCGCGTCAGGATGTCGAGCAGGCCGTCGGCCTCGGTGGACACGATCGGCTTCCCCATCGCCAGCGCCTCGAACGCCCTCAA
>CADEEX010000154.1:7252-9083 GCA_902826465.1 uncultured Acidobacteriota bacterium | reverse complement strand
GCATCGCGGCACCACCCGGCTGGTGGACGGCAAACCTGACCGGCACAACATGCTGCCGCTGCTGGCGGCAGCGTTCGCCCGCGGCAAGATGCTCGAGTTCCGGTTGCGACACATTATGAATCACGACGGGATCGTGAGAGGGCGAGTTAGTTGAGTCAGGCCACTGCGGCCTGCGCATAGTACCGGGCTTCGTACTCGGCGGGCGGCACGAAGCCAATCGGCCCGAGCAGCCGGCGATGGTTGAACCAGTCCACCCATCGCAGCGTGGCATACTCCACGGCCTCGAGCGTCTCCCACCACGGCCGGCGGTGAATCACTTCGGTCTTGTACAGCCCAATCACCGACTCGGCGAGAGCGTTATCATACGCGTCGCCGCGTCGCCCGACGGAGGCGTCGACGCCGGCTTCCACGAGGCGCTCCGTGTACCGCATCGACAGATATTGCGATCCGCGATCGCTGTGGTGCACCAGATCGCCGGTCTGGCCGTCGCACCGCTGATGAATGGCCTGGTCGAGGGCGTCGAGGACCAAGTCGGTGCGCATCGAGTGTGCGACCTTCCAGCCGACGATCCGACGGGCGAAGACATCGATGACGAGGGCCGTGTAGACGACGCCGTCCGTGGTGTGGACGTAGGTGAAATCGGCGACCCAGAGCTGATTCGGCCTGGTGGCGGTAAATTGCCGGGCCACGAGATCGAGCGCCCGGTCCGTGGCGGGCCCCGGGCGCGTCGTGACGACCGGCGATCGGCCGCGCACCGCGCCCGATAGCCCGAGTGCGGTCATCAGACGCGCCACGCGGCAGCGTGCGGCGGGCAGGTCTTCGCGTTCCAACTGCCGCCACACCTTCTCGGCGCCGTAGACGCCTTCTTGCTCGTGCCACACCCGGGCGATCTCAGGGGCGAGCAGAGCATCCTCCTGCGCCCGTCTCGACCGGCGTGTGGGATCGGCGGCCTGCGCCTTGTGGCGCCAATACGTTGACGGGGCGATCGGCAACTCCGCGCAGATCGACTCGACCCCGTACCGCTCGCGCTGCGCATCCACGCAGGCGATCATCGCTTCCATCGGCGGTCGAGCTCCGCCTGGGCGAAAAACGCTGAGGCCGTGCGCAGAATATCATTGGCCCGTTTCAGGTCACGATTTTCGCGTTCCAGGTCCTTCAAGCGCTCGCGCTCCGTCGTCGTCAGCCCGGGCCGCCGGCCCTGGTCGCGCTCGGCCTGCCGCACCCAGCGTCGCAGCGCCTCGGTCGTGCAGCCCACCTTCGCGGCGACCGAGCCCATCGCGGCCCACTCCGATGGGTGCTCCGACGCATGCTCCTGCACCATGCGCACCGCACGTTCACGCAACTCCGGGGAATATTTGCTCGGTCGTCCCATGGCTCCATCCTCTCAGAAAGAGCCCTCCCACGATCCCGGCGTGATTCACTATCGGCTCATTCGTGTCGCGTCTCTCGCTGATCGTGTCACTCCTCGAAGCGAGTGGTGCACCGCCTGGAGCGACTGGTGCACCCGGTCGAACGGTTTGGCGTTGGCCTGTTCTTTCCCGGGATCCGTTGACACGCTCAAGGTTCAGGGCTCAAGGCTTTGGGCTTCAGTCCTCACGCAGACGCACGGCGTCGGTCGGGCGCTCGCCGCGACTTGAGCGACACCGCTTCCACCGTATGCGGAACACGACGCGGAGCGATTCCCGCGATTGACTTCGCACCGCGCGATCCGTGCCCTCCGAACTGCCCGCGCCGCGGCTTGCGCGAAGACGACGGAAGTTGACTCCAGCCAAATAGTCAATCGCCCATCGATAGAGCACGAGCGAAGTGAGTGTTCCCGGTGGCGCGATCC
>CADEEX010000154.1:0-7152 GCA_902826465.1 uncultured Acidobacteriota bacterium | reverse complement strand
TAGAACTTATAGGAGTAAACGACTCTGAAACTCCGGCCGACCTCGGGCGTCAGATCCTTCAGGTAGTTCAGGTGATTCCGATACAGCTGGTTCGTCGCGTTATCGAGGCGCACGGTAATCGTGTTGACGGTGCGGTCGGAGCCGAACGAGTACGACGAGAACAGCTTGAGCACCTGGTAGCCGTCGGTCGCCGTCTCGCCCGCTTCGCCTTCGGGTGTCTGCACCCGGAAGATGCGCGCCTGCTCGCCGGTGAACACACCGTCAACGCCAAGCTGGAACGCGTTCTTCTGCACGCGCAGCCCGACGCGGCCACGCAGCGGCGGCATGCGCGGCAGCGGCACATCGAGCGCCGTCAACTGCGCGTGCACGTAGTCGAGCCCGCCTTCAACGGAGAGCAGGCTGGTGAGCGTCAGGTCGATGTGCGACTCCACCCCCTGCAGGCGGGCATCGCCCTGCATGAAGAACGACTCCGGCAGGTCTTCCTCGATGCGCCCGGTGAGCTGCCGGTAGATGAAGCCGTTGATCTGGTTGATGAAGTAGGTCGCCTCGCCAGAAGCCCGCGCCAGGCGCCAGCGGAACGACAGGTCGAGACCAAGCGCATGCTCAGACTCGAGGCTCGAGTTGCCGTTCTCGAACGCGTAGTTTCCAGGGTGGAGTCCGTGAAAATAGAGTTCTTCGAGCGCTGGATTCCTCGCCGCGCGCGCCAGGCTGACGGCCACGCTCGTTGCGTCGCTGGGACGGTACAACAATCCGAAGGACGCCGACCCGTTGGTGAACGACCGCGCCGGCTCCCCTTCCTCCGGATTGAACCGCGCATGTTCGATGCGTCCGCCGAACTGCATCGCGAAGTGCGGTGTGAGGGTCATTTCCTCGTAGAGGAACGCGGCGCCGTTCTGCTGGGTAACCGCCGGCGACAGCGCCTCCGCACCTTCGGTCTTGAAGGCCCGCGTCAGCAGCATGCCGCCAATCGATCCCTTGAGCCGACCGGCCGGCCGATGATGCGCCAGCAGTTCCAGTTCGGTGGTGTTGTTGGTGAACTGGGTGGCAATCTCTTCGCCGTCCCGCTCGTCGTGACGATACCGACGCACGCCGAACGAGCCGCGCACCGCCTCGAAGAATCCGCCGAGGCTGCGCTTCTCGCCGCGGAAGTTGAGAATCTGCCGGCGCGGATCGAGATTGGTGACGCCGTCTTCCACAAACGGCACGCCGTAGTGCGTGCGATCGAGCGCATAGCTGGCGCCGAAGAAGCCGTTCTCCCTCGTCATCGACACGCCGACCTGTCCGAAGCCGGCGCGGCTGAACGAATTCGGCACCTGGCTGAGCGCCGTCTGATAGTCACCGGCTCTGCGTCCACTGCCGCTCAGATGCAGCGCCACCGATCCGTTGCCGACGGTGACGTCCCCCGCCCCGCCCCCCTCGTTGGCCGCCGTGCCTGCATCGATCGTGAATGACCCAGACGTTCGCGTGACCGGTGCGATCGGGATGTCGTTCTTGATCACGTTGACGAGGCCGCCAATCGCGTTGGCGCCGTAGAGCAGCGTGGCCGGCCCGCGCACCACTTCGAGGCGCGACGCACTCGCCGGGTTCACGTTCACGCCGTGGTCGCCAGACTGACTCGACAGGTCGCCCATGCGCTGGCCGTCTTCGAGCACGAGCACGCGGTCGCCATCGAGGCCGCGAATGACCGGACGCGCCGGTCCTGGTCCGAAACTCCTGAGCGCGACGCCCGGCAGGTTCTCGATCGTCGCGCCCAGCGTGCCCTGCAGCTCTTTCGCGAGTTCCTGGCCGCCGAGCACCGCCGTGGGCTGGTAGGTGTCGAACTGGCTTCTGCCATCCGGGCTCACCGAGACCACCTCACTGAAATGAACATCGGGATCGAGCGTCAGTTCCTGATTGAGCGGCTCGTTCCCTACGGTCAATTCCACGCGCGACGACTTGAAGCCGTCGGCGCGGAGCGACAGGTGATATTCGCCGGCCGGCACCTGCACGCTGAACCGCCCGGTGTCGTCGGTTCTCGCCTGCACGTTAGACGAGGGCGCCTCGAACACGATGAGCGCCCCCGGCACCGGCAGGCCAGTCAGGCTGCTCGTGACCGAACCAGTCAAAGACGTGGGTATTTGCGCACGAGCGCCTGACGCAGACAGGGCGGCGAGGGCGGCGGCGAAAAGAACCCTTATGAGGACGAATCGCATGATGCTGACGGTACCAGCCGGTGGCGGCCGGTGCGAGCGATAGCCAATGAATGGTCGAAATACCGCCAGTTCCGGCCGTACAGGCCCACTGGTTGGTGTTCGCTCGGCAGGCACCCATAATGTCGCTATGGTGTGGGTGGCATGAACGACCTGCTGAACGCCTTCGGGCTGGCCACGGGCCTGGCCCTGTACACCATGCTGCTCGTGATGGCGGCCCGCGACCGCACCCGTGGCGGCCGCGTGGACACGGTGCCGCTCGCCACCGGCGTCCTTGGCATCGTCTGGAACCTGTGCTCGCTCGCGTCGTTGATGCTGCCCCGCATGGACATGGCCGTGGCGGCCCAGACCCTGTCGGTGCTTGGTGTGGTGGCGCTCGGCTTTCTTCCGGCCGTGGTGGTGCACAGCGTGGTCCGCGGCGCTCGTGCCGATCGCCTGCCGCGCGCCAATGCCGCACTGCTCTTTGGCGCCTACAGCGTCAGCGCCGGCGCCGGGGTCATTCAGGTGGTCGAATTGCTGCGCAATCAGGCGGTCCCATCTGTCACGGGGCTGCGGTTGCTCACCTGGTCGTTCGTGGCACTCGCCGTGCCGCTCGTCGCCATCACCAGCCGCCAACCGAACGGGCGCCGGGCGCTGTGGGTGGCAGCGTTGGCGGCGTTCGCGGTGTCGGCCCTGCATCTCAGCCCGTTCCACGACACCGGCACCACCTGGCCAGTGGAACTCGTCGGCCATCACGCCTCGATTCCGCTGGCGGTCGCGATTCTCTACCAGGACTATCCGTTCGCGCTGGCCGACCTCTTCCTCAAGCGCGCGCTGCTGCTCATCGTCCTTGTCAGCGCGGCGATGTTCGGACTCAGTGGCGGTGGATTGGCCAGCAACGGTTCGCCGCTGCAACTCGCGATCCTCGCCGCAGGCTGGGTGGTCACGGCGCTCGCCTATCCGTGGCTGCGTCGCGGCATCAACTGGTTCGTGGATACGGTGATCCTGAAGCGCCCCGACTACCGATGGCTCGAATCAACGGTGCTCCAGCAGTTGCAGAACGACGACAGCATCGACGCCGTGCTCGAGCGGATGAAGCACGACGTTGGCGCCGCACTGAGTGCCACCGACGCGACGTGGCGCATGGAATCCACGCACACGCCGATGGCGCGGCCGGTGGTCGATACGCTCGACGGTGGCGGCGTCACCGTGCTGGTGCCTTCGTCCGAACAGCCGGCGTACGTGATGGAGTTCCGGCGCCTCTCTGGCGGCCGGCGCATTCTGTCTGGCGACGTGTCATTTCTGTCGACCGTCGCCGTGGCCGCGGCGCGTCGCATCGACGCCATCCGGCTCACGCAGGAACGCTACGAGCGGGCGATGCGCGAGCAGGAAGTGGCGAAGCTGGCATCGGAGGCGGAACTGCGTGCCCTTCGCGCGCAGCTCAATCCGCACTTCCTCTTCAACGCGCTCACCACAATCGGCTACCTGATTCAGACGGCGCCCACTCGCGCGCTCGACACGCTGATGCGGCTCACCTCTCTGCTGCGCGGCGTCCTCCGCTCCGAGGGCGAATTCACGACGCTCGGTCGCGAACTCGATCTGGTGGAGGCGTATCTCGATATCGAACGCGCCAGGTTCGAGAGCCGGTTGCGCGTCCGCATCGAGGTGCCCGACGATCTGCGCGACCTGTCCGTCCCCTCGCTCATCCTTCAGCCGCTGGTCGAGAACGCGGTGAAACACGGCATCGCACCACAGCGGCACGGTGGCGACATCGTGATTACGGCGACGCAGGTCGATGAACCGGCTCCCAGGCTGGTGCTGCGCGTCGCCGACACCGGTCCGGGGCTCGGCGCCGAGGATCTCGCCGAACGGCGTCAGCGCGGCGTCGGACTGCACAGTGTCGAACGGCGTCTCGCCTGCCACTACGGCGACGCGGCGGCCCTCACGCTGACCTCGTCTCCCGGACGCGGCACCCTCGTCGAAGTCAGCGTGCCGACGACGATGCCCATACCGGTCGGCGTGAGACGCAGTTCATGAGCGCCCCTCTTCGTGTGGTGATCGCAGACGACGAACGGCCGGCGCGATCGTTCCTGCGCGCCACGCTCGCGGCGTTCGACGATGTGACGCTGGCGGGTGAAGCAGAGTCCGGGCTCGAAGCCGTCGAACTGATCGAACGTACGAAGCCAGACCTGGCGCTGCTCGATTTCGAGATGCCGGAGCTCAATGGGTTGCAGGTCGTGCGGGCGCTGAAGAAATTCATGCCGCTCATCGCGTTCGTGACCGCATTCGACGAGCACGCGGTGCAGTCGTTCGAGCTGAACGCCATCGACTACCTGCTGAAGCCGGTGGAGCCGAAGCGCCTGCGCGAAACGCTGAACCGCGCGATCGAGCGGGCCGAGCGCAACGATCTGGCTGACGCAGGCGAGCGCTTCAAGACGGCGGCGGCCACCTACGAGGAACTGGCGCGGCCGGCATTTCTCGAGCGAATTCCGGTGCGCCGTCGAGAAGAAGTGGTGCTGGTGCCAGTCGCGCAGGTGGCGTCGATCGTGGCCGAGGGCGAGTTGCTCCACTTGAGCACACTCAAGAACGAGAAGTTCACCATCGCCTTTCGCTTGAAGGACCTTGAAGGGCGGCTCGATCCGCAGCAGTTCGTGCGCCTCGGACGCGGCATTCTGGCGCGGGTCGAAGCGATCACCCGAATCAGCTTCATGCCGGGCGGCACACAGGTCGCCCTGCTCGCCAACGGTCAGAAGCTGCCGATCAGCCGCATTCAGTCGAAGGTCTTGAAGGATCGCCTGCTGCGGTTGTGACCGCCGACTGAGCGGAGGGCGGGATGGGCTACAACGTCGCGCTACAGGGTCGCGCTGCGAAGAGCCGGCGCCGACGCGTCAGCAGACGCGATGGACGCCTGGGCGATGCCGTCGAGCAATCCGTTGAAGACGAGGCCGTGGAACGGCATCACCGCGTACCAATACAGGAGTCCGGCGAGGCCGCGCGGACGGAATCGGGCCGTTTGCGTCAGTCGCGTTCCGGCCGCTCCGCTGGTGTCGGTCGTCGGTGCCAGTTCGAAGTCGAGCACCGCCACACCGGGCACGCGCATCTCGGCCCGCAGGGTCAGTCGTTCATCGCGCAGCAGTTCGCTGACACGCCAGAAACCGACCGCGTCACCCCACGACAGGCGCGCCGGGTGCCGTCGCGTCCGCTGCCAGCCGGGTCCGCCAGCCAGCCGATCGAGCCAGCCGCGCAGACGCCAGAGCCCGTTGTAGCGCAGCCACCCCTTCTCGCCACCGAGCGTGAGCAGCGTGGTGAACACATGTGCGGGTGGCGCCGCCACGAACAGTGTGCGGCGATCGACGAAGACGGTGCCGCCGGCCCAGTCGGGATCGCCGGGCATGGGGCCGGCCGCCGACCAGGTGCTCTCCACGTCTGCGCTCGCTTCGGCGGCAAGGGCCACGCGAATCGCCTCGCGGACGCCCTCGAGTGGCTGCGGCATCAGTCGGGCCGCGCGGTCGTCCTTGATCACGACGCGGTTGCGCAGCCCTTCGGCCAGCGGACGCGCCATTCGCGCGCTCACCGGCGTCACGATATGGATCCAGAGCGAACTGAGAAACGGCGTCAACACCGGTACAGGAATGACCAGGCGCTTCGGCAGCCCGCGCTCTTCGGCGACGATGTCGAGCAACTGGCGATAGGTCACCACGTCTGGCCCGCCAATCTCGAGCGTCTGCCCGATGGTGTCCGGCGTGCTCAGGCACTGCACAAGGTAATGCAGGACATTCCGCACCGAAATCGGCTGGCATTCTGTAGATACCCAGCGCGGCGTGATCATCACCGGAAGGCGTTCCGCCAGGTAGCGGAGAATCTCGAACGACGCCGACCCCGAACCAATAATCATGGCGGCGCGAAACACCGTGAGCGGCACGTCGCCACTCGCCAGTTCGCGCTCCACCTCGCGACGCGAGGTCAGGTGTCGGCTCAGCGACTCGTCTTCATCGCCGAGTCCACCGAGGTAGATCACGCGCTCGACGCCAGCCTTCGCCGCGGCACTCGCGAATCCCTGCGCGAGCACGCGGTCGCGCGTGGCGTAGTCGGCACCGGCCGATTCCATCGAGTGCACCAGATAGAACGCGGCGTGGCAGCCGCGCAACGAGCTGACGAGGGCATCGGCGGCCTCGATGTCTGAGGCGACGACTTCCACCCGCGCATCGTGCCGCCACGGACGGTCGTCGAGCTTTCGCGGCGAGCGCACCAGGCAGCGGACTCGATAGCCCGCTGCAAGTAGTCGGGGAATCAGGCGAGTGCCGATGTAGCCAGTGGCGCCGGTGACGGCGATCAACCGAGCGGCAGAGTCGGCGGTCATACTCTCCGGCCCTGCAAGACGCGAACCCTTGGGTGCCGACTCACCGACGACCGATAAACCTGAGCAATTCGGCGATTGGCACCGGTCCCCGCCCATGGATCGGCGCAATCGTGCCGACATTCAGCCTCAGCTTCACGACATCGTCGTACAGCTTCACTGCATCGGGCGGCGGGGTGGCGGGGGGCGGCGCGTCGGCTGGCCCGGGCCCGTAGGCGTCCGCTTCGACAAGAATCCTCGGCTTTGGCAGGTAGACGAGCGTGAACTCCTTCGTGTGCGAATCACCGTCGGTCGCGTAGATCTCGATCGACTGCTTGCCGTCGGTCAGCACGTGCTTGTCGGGAACGCCCTGGAAGCTGGCCGGCTTCGGGTTCTTCGCGAGGGTGTCCGGCGCAATCGTCGCCGGCGCCTTCGCGGCCTTTTCAAAGTAGACGACGTTGCTCTGGTGCGTGACGATGGTGGCACCTTCGGCGACGTAGGTTCTGAAACCGCCGCTGTGATCGAAGTGGTGGTGCGTGGTCACCAGATACGTGATCGGCTTGTTCGGGACGAGCGTCTTCGCTTCGGCGATCACCGCCAGCGAACGTGCGTCGGTCTGCGGCGCCTCGATCACCGCGAGGTGATCGG
>CADEEX010000153.1 GCA_902826465.1 uncultured Acidobacteriota bacterium | reverse complement strand
CCTGCTGCACCAGCCTCTCGCTCTCGGCATCGAGCGCCGACGTCGCCTCGTCGAAGACCAGCAGGTGCGGCCGCCGCAGCAGCGCCCGGGCGATCGACAGGCGCTGTTTCTCGCCGCCCGACACCTTGACACCACCTTCCCCGATGACGGTGTCGAGCCCGCTGTCGGCGCGCGCCAGCAGCGAATCGCACGCCGCCTTGTGCAGCACCTCGAGGCACTCGGCATCGGTGGCGGTCGGGTTGACGAAGCGCAGGTTCTCGCGAATCGTCCCGGAGAAGAGCTGCGTGTCCTGGGTGACGAAGCCGATCCGCGCTCGCAGGTCGTCGAGATCGATGGCGTCGGACGAGATGCCGTTGTAGAGGATCCGGCCGTCCTTCGCCGGATACAACCAGACCAGCAGCTTGACGAGCGTCGTCTTGCCGGCGCCCGACGGACCGACGAACGCAATCGTTTCGCCGCGCGCGACCTCGAACGAGATATCGGTCACCGCTGGCGACGACGCGGACTGGTGCTGGAAGGTGACGTGATCGAACGCGAGGGTCCGCAGGTCGGCCAGCGGCCTCGGATGCGTCGGGCGCCGCTCGGTCGGCATGCGCAGGATGCCCTCGTAGATGTTCAGCGACGCTTCGGTCTCGCGGTAGACGTTGATGACGTTGCCGATTTCCTGCAACGGTCCGAAGATGAAGAACGAGTAGATGAACAGCGAGAAGAACTGGCCCACCGTGATCGCACGGGCAAAGATCAAATAGAGCATCAGGAACATGATGCTCGTGCGCAGGAAATTGACCGTGGTGCCCTGAATGAAGCTCAGGCTCCGGATGTAGCGGACCTTCTTCAGTTCGAGCGCGAGAATCTTGTCGGTGGTGGCATTGAGTCGCGCCACTTCCTGGTCGGCTAATCCAAGGCTCTTCACCAGCTCGATGTTGCGGAGCGATTCGGTGGTGGATCCGGCCAGTGCCGTCGTTTCGGCGACGATCACTTTCTGGATCACCTTGATCTTCTTGCTCAACACCGAGCTGAGGACGCCGAGGACAGGCACGGTCGCGAAATACACCGGCGCAATCACCCAGTGCACGCTGAACGAGTAGATCACCACGAAGATGATGCCGACGACCGACGTGAACAGCACGTTGATCGAAATCGCGATGAGCTTCTCGACGTCGGTGCGCACCTTCTGCAGCTTGCCGAGCGTTTCGCCACTGCGCTGGTCTTCGAACACTGAGTACGGCAGCTTCAGCGAATGATTGATGCCATCGGCATAGATCTGGGCGCCAATGCGCTGCGTGATCACGCTGATGCAGTAGTCCTGAAAGTTCTTGGCTACGCGCGATACAAACGCCACACCCACGGCGGCGCCGAGCAGCACGCTCACGCCGCGGAAGAACTCGCTGGTGGAGTAGTCCTGGAACCGCGTGGCGTACTCGTCGATCACGTGCCTGAAGATCAGGGGGTCGAGTAGCGAAAAGATCTGGTTGATGGCGGCCAGTACCAGCGCGAGCGTGACGAGGGGCCAGTGGCGTTTCAGGTAGCTGTAGAGCAGGGACATATTCGGGGCTCTTCAGGGCTCAGGGCTTAGGGCTAAAGGCTTAGGGTGGAACCCTGGAACCCTGGAACCCTGGAACCCTGGAACCTGAATGGCTAATGTTCGTTCGGCAGATAGCTGATCGAGCCGCGACCGCCGACGCGCGTCCATACCTTGTCGTACACGTCTTCGAGCGCCTTGCGATCGACGATGCGCAGCGCCACGGTGTTGGCGCCCTCTTCGGTCTGCAGGTATGGGTGGTGCGTGAAAATCCAGACGTGGCCGAGTTCGTGCGCGACCACGGCTTCGAGCTCGACGTCGCTCAGCTCGGCCACGAAGTCTTCCTCGAGCGACAGGTGAAAGCCACGGTCGCGTTCTTCGGCCCGGGAGACCGAGACGATCAGGCGGTTCTCGCGCACCAGCGCCACCGACACGGGATCGGGAATCGCGAGGTGGCCGCGCACCCGGTCCACAACCTGCTGAATCTTCTGCCTGCGCGTGGCGTGCGGGCTGGTGCTTCGTGATGAGGTGTCGGCGGCCGCAGCTGTCTTCGCCCGTGCCGTTCGCGGCATGAGCACCGCCAGCACAAGAAGTGGGAGCCCAAGCATCAACGAGCGTCGAAGCCGACTCATGTAACTACCGTAACACTTTGCGTGTCTGATGAGTACGTGATTCCATCGCGGCGGGCACATTCTTCACGGCCATGCACACCTCGGCCTGAGCTGACCCTGTTCGGAATGCCGCCAGACCTCGTTGAAGATTCAAGAGGTCGCCTGGCATGCCGATTGGTATTCGAAGGTCCCCGGAGAGGTCATCGATATGTTGAAGCGTCTGGTTGTGTTGCTCGTGGTTGCCGCCGTTGCGGCGTGTGCCGTGCCGTCGTTTGCGCAGGAGCAGAGTGTGGCGCAGGGGCAGTTGCTGCGTCTCGATACCAACGCGAAGAAGGTGGTCATCCGCACCGACAGCGGGTCGCAGATGCAGTTCGAATACACGGACCAGACCCAGGTGAATGGCGCGGATGAGTCCGTTGCGGGGCTGGGCACCCAGGCCGGCACCCACGTGACCGTCAAGTACGAGAAGCAGGAAACCCGGCTGCTCGCCGTGCAGATCGACGTCCACCCGAGGCCGTAGCGCCACTCCTCAGGCCGCAGTTTTGGGATCAGCGTCCTGAAACGGGACACGACGTGTCCCTGCCGCGCTGGCGTCGCGTGCAAAAGCGCGCCACATGCTCCGGTACAGCTCTTGGACCCGGATGTGACATGTCTATCGTTAAACGCTTCACTCTGGCGGTTCTCGTGACGACAGCGTGGGCGGGCGCCTCGCCCGTGGCTGCGCGCGAGTACCACATCGCCTCGGGCCGCCTGCTGCAGCTTGATGCCAGTGCGCGCCGGATCGTCATCCGCACGGGCCAGGGCTCGCAGGCCCAGTACTCCTTCAACGGCGACACTCGCGTGGTTGGCGCCGCCGACGACATTGCCGACCTCACCGCGCTGAGCCACATTACGGTGCACTACGCCCAGGAGTCGATGGAACTCGTGGCGACGGTGATCGAGGTGCACGGGCAGCCGTTCTAAGGCTCAAGACCGATCGGCACCGTTCCGGGCACGCGAATCCACCCCTCGACTGTGCTTGGGGTGCCCTGAGCGCAGTCGTAGGCCAGGACCCGTGCACCTGTGCACCCGTGGACCTGTGGACCTGTGGACCTGTGGACCTGTGACTGATATCCTCCCGCTCCGTCATTGGAGGCGTCATGTCACGACTGGTCCGGGCCGCATTCGTTTCGTTTGCATCGATCTCGCTGCTGTTGGCCGGTGGCGTCTCGTTGACCGCCGATGATGGGCAGCAGCTGCTGACCGTCGATCA
Organism: uncultured Acidobacteriota bacterium; assembly: GCA_902826465.1. Classification (GTDB taxonomy): domain Bacteria; phylum Acidobacteriota; class Vicinamibacteria; order Vicinamibacterales; family CAVVIG01; genus CADEEX01. The sequence goes on along the minus strand of CADEEX010000153.1, from coordinate 5,707 downwards.
CTACGTCCGAGTAGATACCAAGGTGCCGTCGATCGCCGGGCAGACGACGCAGGTGTACGTGCGTGAGCGCGTGCGCGCCGGCGCCGCGCTGCGTGGACCGGCCCGCGCCAACGGTGTGGTGCTCTTCATCCATGGTGCCGGTACGCCGGCTGAGGTGTCGTTCGACATCCCCTACCAGGACTACAGCTGGATGGGCTATCTGGCGGAGGCCGGTTTCGATGTGTTCTCGATGGACACTACCGGCTACGGCCGCTCCACGCGTCCGGCGGCCATGAACGACCCGTGCAACCTGTCGGCGGCGCAGCAGGCGCAGTTCATCCCGCAACTGATCGCGGCCCCCTGCCAGCCGAAGTATCCGCATCAGCTCACCACCATCGCCTCCGACTGGCACGACATCGACACCGTCGTCGACTACCTGCGTAAGCTCCGCGGCGTGGACAAGGTGAACCTGGTGGCCTGGTCGCTCGGCGGGCCGCGGTCGGGCGGCTACACCGCCAGCCATCCGGAGAAAGTGTCGAAGCTGGTGCTGCTGGCGCCGGCCTACAACGCCGCATCCGCAGCCGTGGCGCCGGCCAAGGTGCCGGGCGACGGCGTGCCGTTCAACGTCCAGTCGCATGCCGATTTCGTGGCCAACTGGGATCGTCAGGTGGGCTGCCCGGCGCAGTACGACCAGGCGGCGAGCGACAGCGTGTGGTCAGAAATGCTCGCGTCTGATCCGGTGGGCGCCAGCTGGGGCACCGGTGTGCGGCGCGCGCCGCAGACGCAGACCTGGGGCTGGAACAACGCGGCCGTCGCGAAAATGACGACGCCGACGCTGATGTTTGCGGGCGTGCACGACAAGCAGGTGCCGCCGGAGCGGGTGCGACAGCTCTATACCGACCTCGGATCGACAGACAAAGTGTTCGTCGATCTCGGCTGCGCCTCGCACAACGCCATGTGGGAGAAGGTGCACCTGCAGATGTTCAAGGCGTCGCTCGAGTGGCTGACCGCGGGCACGGTCAACGGCGCCAAGAGCGGCATGATCAAGATGGGCTACTGATGCATCAACGGCGACTAGGCGCGGGCGGTCCGCTGGTGTCGGCGGTGGGCCTTGGCTGCATGGGCATGTCGCAGAGCTACGGGCCGGGCAACGACGAGGAGTCGGTGCGCACGCTCAATCGTGCCCTCGACCTCGGCGTTACCTTCTTCGACACGGCAGCCGTGTACGGCGCGGGCGCGAACGAACGCCTGATCGGACCTGTGGTGCGACGTCGGCGCAGCGAGGTCTTCCTCGCGACCAAGTGCGGCATTCTTGCCGGATCGAGCGGCACTCCCTACCCTGGTGCCGGCGTGTCGTCGGCGCTCGATGGGTCTCCGGCAGAGATCACGCGTTCGTGCGACGCCAGCCTGCAGCGGCTCGGCATCGACGTCATCGATCTGTTCTACCTGCACCGGGTCGATCCGAAGACGCCGATCGAGGAGTCGGTGGGGGCGATGGCGCGGCTCGTTGAGGCGGGCAAGGTCCGGTATCTCGGCCTGTCGGAAGCCGGCCCCGGAACACTTCGTCGCGCGCACGAGGTGCACCCGATCTCGGCGCTGCAGAGTGAATATTCGCTCTGGTTTCGCGAACCGGAAGACAGCGTGCTGGTCACGTGCCGGTCGCTAGGCATCGCGTTCGTGCCATTCAGTCCGCTCGGCCGGGGGTTCCTGTCAGGCCACGTCAAGAAGGGAGCGACGCTGGCGGAAGGCGATCTGCGGCGCGACCTCCCTCGCTTCCAGGGCGACGCGCTCGATCACAATCTGCGGCTGGTTGCGTCGCTCGAAGCGATGGCTGAGCGCAAAGGGTGCACGGCCTCGCAGCTGGCGCTGGCCTGGCTGCTGTCGCGAGGTGAAGACATCGTGCCGATTCCCGGCACCAAGCGGCAGACCTATCTCGAAATCAACGCCGCGGCGACAGCGGTGGCACTCAGTGCCGACGACCTCGCCCTCCTGAACGACACGTTCCCTCCAGACGCAGCGGCCGGCGAGCGCTACATGCCGGCGATGATGGCGTGGGTGGATAGGGCGTAGACGGTTCCAGGTTCCACGGTTCCAGGTTCCAGGGTCCACAGGTCCAGGGGCCCGCGGTCAACGACCGGCCAGTTCTGACGCGCGGAGGACCGTGACGCCGCCGCCGCCCGCTGATTCCTCCGTGGGCTGCACAACGACCGTCGTGGACGCCGCTTCAGGAACGAACCGTGTCAGCGCGAGCGGTAGGGCGTCGGCGAAGGCGTCGGCGATCGACGGGCGATCGGCGGGCGAGCTGACGATCACGATGCGGTCGGGGTCTGCCGTGGTCGCGATCCGGCGAATGGCGTCGAGCGTCCTCGTGGCCAGCACCGCTTCATTCTTCGTGCGCACGTTGCGCGACCAGTAGACGGGCACCAGCGCCAGCGGCAGGAACAGCAGCGCCCCCAGCGTGAGCGCCGGACGCCTCGCAGCGCGCCACAGGGCGCTACCGCACGCGCCGGCGGCGAGCGCCGAGCCCACGGTCGGCAGGCACACATACAGGCTGGAGCGGACCGGCACCATGATCGTCAACCCGAAGCCGAGCACGAGCCACACGGCGCCCTTGAGCACAATCGCACGTTCTGCCGAGCTGAACGTCAGGGCCTGACGCGAGGCACCCAGCAGTCCGATGAGCAGCAGCGCCACCGGGAATGTCAGCGAGCGATCCAGATACTGGACGGCGTTTCCGCCAATGGCGTCGATGCTCAAGCGATAGAACGACGGTGCGTTGGCCGGCGTGAGTGCGGCGGTTTGCGCGCGAAGCGCCAGGTACACGGCGACGGCCACGAACGGCGGCAGCAGCGCACCCAAGGACGCCGACCATTGCCGATCGCCGTCGCTGCCCTTGTTCCTGCCTCCGTCCCTGGCCCCGGTCGAACGATCGAGCGCCAGCCACGCCGTGAACACCACCGGCAGGAGCAGCGGCTCTTCCTTGCTGAGGAGCGCCGCGAGTGTCAGCGCGCCGGCCAGCCAGAATCGAGACGACGACCATGCGCACGCGGCGGCTACCGCACCGAGCGTGCCGAGCAGCGATGTGCGGCCGCTGATCCAGAGCAGCGACATGTTGATGCCGTGGAAGTTGAAGAGCCACACGGCGGCGGCAAACACGGCGGCACCCGAGGGCAGACCAAGACGACGGCCCAGTGCGAAGATGCCGGCGGCGATGGCGAGTGCCAGCGCCACGTTCGTGAGCGCGTAGGCGAACGGGTGGGCGCCAGTCACCAGTTCGTTGAGGCCGAACGAGAGCGACACCAGCGGACGGTAGAAGCCCATCGGGGTCTCGACGAACGGTCGCCACAGGGAGGCCCAGCCGTCGATGCGGCTCGAGACAATCCAGCCGTAGTCGTCCTTGATGAAGCCGCGGCCCACGTCCGGCAGATAGGCGAGCGCGAAGCAGGCGGCGGCCCAGAGCGCGGCCCACACGGTGCGGCGCGAGACGGTCGTGGAAGCGGGAGTGGTCGAGGCTGCTGAAGCGGGGGCGATCCGGTCGCTGGGCGGCGAAGCCACGCTCAGTGCGTCATCGCGTAGGTGATGACATTGATCCCGAACGCGTAGCCGGGCACCGAGAACTTCATGAAGTACTCGGGATTCTCGTCTTCGCGTTCGTAGGCATCACCGAAGTCGGTGTCGTGCGTCAGCAGCACCATCACGCGTCCACGCGCGTCGTTGATGGCGCGGATGTGCGGCACGTTCTCGCGCGGACTCCGTTCCCACGTGCGGTTGCCGCCGTCCCAGAAACCAATGCCCGGCACTTGCGGCACCTGACTGGCGTCGAGCGTCTGCGTGAAGATCGGATGGGTGCGTGGCAAGTCCACGATCGGATACGTCGCCGACGGCAGCGCCTGCCGCAGCTGATTCTCGAAGTATTCCCAGGCGTATTCGCCCCAGTAGTCGTCGGCCCAGAGAAAGCCGCCCTGCAGCAGGTACTTCCGCAGGTTCACCGCCTCGTCTGGGGTGAAGTAGGCGGCGCCAGGCTCGGTCATCATCACGAAGCCGCAGCGGAACAGCTCAGGCATGCCGAGGTTCACGAGCAGCGTCTTTGGTTCCTTCATGTCGTCCATGCTGACCGGCGTGCGCGTCAGCTCAGACAGCCGGATCGACAGGTTGATGTCGGCGCGCGGGTAGTCGACGTTCCAGCCGGCGCCGTCGCCCTGGCACGACTCGCGGACCACCAGCCGGCAGAACTGGAAGCCGCCGTCGAAGTCTTCGCGCGTCGCGAAGGCGGCGCGGCGCGTCGAGCCGCCGCGATTGCGGCCGAACTGGGCCGCCGCCAGCGACGCGACGAGCATCAGCCCGACGCCAACGATCGCGATCCGCCCGGGGCGCATCCCGACAGTCTAGGCGAAAATCGCGGTGCCTGTCGTTCAGCAAAGGCGGCGCGGCGCGTCGAGGAAGCCGCAGCGGAACCGCTCGACGTGAAAGCCGCAGGCAAAAGGCGCACAATGCAGCAGATGGTTTCCGGCCGCTCGATCACGCGACGGATCGCGACGTGGGCGCTGTGTGTCGCCGTGCTTGGTCTGGTGCCCGTGGCCGATGCCGCCGCGCAGAACGGAGTGGCGACGAGCGGCGAAGCGCCCATCGTCATCGACCTGCGGGCGCGCACATTCCAGCCGGGCGAGGCGGTGGTGGTGACGCTCACCGTGCCGCCGCCCGCCGTCGACGTCAGGGTCCGCGTCTTCGATCGCACGGTGGCCGCGTTCCCGCTCGAAGGCGGTCAGTGGCGCGCGCTGGTTGGTATCGATCTCGACCAGCGAGCCGGCGCGTATGCGCTCGAAGCGCAGGCAATCGAAGGGCAGCATGTGCGCACCGCCACGCGCCGCCTCACCGTGCAGCGGCGCACGTTTCCAACCCGTGTGCTGCAAGTGGCGCCCGACTTCGTGAATCCGCCGAAGGATGTGCAGGCCCGCATCGACGCCGACCGACAGTTCACCCAGGCGGCGTATGCGCAGTCAGCGACGACGCGCTTGTGGACCGGTCCGTTTGTGCGGCCGGTGCCGCAGCCGGCCAACAGCCGTTTCGGCACGCGCAGCGTCTTCAACGGCGAGCGCCGCAGTCCGCATGCCGGCACCGATTTCCTCAGTCCGACCGGCACGCCGATTCATGCCCCTAATGCCGGCCGCATCGTCGCCGCGCGTGACCTCTACTTCACTGGGAACACGGTGATCGTCGACCACGGGCTCGGCGTGTTCTCGCTGTTCGCGCATCTGTCGAAATTAGAGGCAACCGAAGGGCAGAGCGTGGCGCCTGGCGATGTGGTTGGACTGGTCGGCGCCACCGGGCGCGTCACCGGTCCGCACCTCCACTGGGCGATGGCCGTCGCCGGTGCCCGTGTCGATCCGCTGTCGCTCCTGGCGCTGCTCGGCAGCCCGTAGGCTCACCGTGAACGCCCGGGGCGACGAACGCGTTCCCCGGCGAGCGGACCGGCCGCGAAGAGCGTGCGACGTGTTCGTCGCCCATCGCGTCTGAGGGCAACCGCGGAATCTACCGGCACGGTGGGCAAGTGGGTATGGCGCCGAGTGCGGCCATCGGCATTTGAGAAACGAGCACCTCTACAATAGGAACATGACCTGGACGGAAGTCGCCAAGAGAGTGGCGTTCACGCGGGAGGCGATGATTCGAGCGTTTCCGGCCAATCCATGGCTCAAAGGCATGGTTCTTCTCGGGCTTGTGAACGTACTGA
>CADEEX010000152.1 GCA_902826465.1 uncultured Acidobacteriota bacterium | reverse complement strand
CTGGCGCAGGAATCGGCGGCGCGGCCATTCGGCCTCGACCCGTACAAGCCGAGCGACGCGAAGATCCTGCGTGAGATCGGACCAGCCCTCGTCACGCAGATGCCGGTCCGCGACCTGTCGAAACTGGACCCGTACAATCCCACCGACGCGGCGCTGCTTCGACAGATGGGCGGTGCGATTCCGATTTGCTGCCTGAACACGCAGTGGCCGATCGGACCGATTGGCCCCATCGGCGCTGCGGACATCGGCCCATCGTTGACGCACGTCGTCATTGGCCCGAGGGCCAGGACCACACCGGCGCCCGATCCGAACGCGGTCTGGGTCTGCAAGGGATCGTCGTGCGCGACCGAGGACGTCCGCACCTACACATTCTCGACGCCACCGACGAGCGTCAACGAGCCAGCCCCAGCAGCACCACCAGCGACACCAGGTCGGTAGTCGGCGCGGGCGTGGCGACGTGAGGCACACCGAGCTCGCGCCGCAACATTTCACCGGAGCGCAACATGGCCAGGCATCGTCTGCTGATCCTCGTCGGTCTCGCCAGTCTCCTCGCCGCCTCTCCACTCCTTCGCCTCGCCCCCTCGCACGCACAACAACCAGCGGCCGACGTCGCCATCGACAGCGACGACATTGGCGGCGTCGTCTCGGGACCACAAGGACCTGAAGCGGGTGTCTGGGTGATTGCGGAAACGCGCGACCTGCCGGTCCGCTACATCAAGACCGTCGTCACCGACGATCGCGGCCGCTTCGTCGTGCCGGACCTGCCAGCGGCCACCTATCAGGTGTGGGCGCGCGGCTACGGGTTGGTCGACAGCGACAAGACCCCGTCCCGACCGGGACAGCGTATCGCGATCGCGGCGAAGACCGCACCGAGCGACGCCGCCGCCGCTCACTACTACCCTGCCATCTACTGGTACTCGATGCTGAAGATTCCGGCCGCCGATCAGTTTGGCGGCGCAAGCCGGATTCCTGCTCGGCTGACACAGGCCAACTGGATCAGTTCGATGAAGAACACCGGTTGCATCGGCTGCCACCAGATCGGTCAGGCCTCAACGAGAACCATTCCGGCGGCGCTCGGCACCTTTGCCTCGTCTGCGGATGCGTGGCGCCGCCGCGTGCAGTCGGGACAGGCGGGCCAGCAAATGTCTGGACAGCTGGGCAACCTTGGCGACACCGCCTACGCGAACTACGGCGACTGGACCGACCGCATCGCCAGGGGCGAACTGCCGTTCGCCAAGCCGTCGCGTCCGCAGGGGGTCGAGCGCAATATCGTCGTGACGCTTCGCGACTGGATGAACGAAAAGCAGTACCTGCACGATCTGATCGCGAGCGATCGGCGATTCCCCACGGTGAACGCCAACGGTCCGCTGTTTGGTTCGCCCGAATACAGTGCCGACACGCTGCCGATTCTCGACCCAGTGAAGAACGTGGCGACGACGTTCAGTGCGCCGGTACGCGATGCGAACATGCCACTGAATCTCGGGCCAGGACATGCCGCGGCGCTCGACCCGTTGCAGCCGTCGCCGTACTGGGGCAGCGAACGCATCTGGGAAACGCGTGTCAACAACCACAACTCGATGTTCGGTCGCGATGGACGCGTGTGGCTGGCGGCATCGGTGCGCGGCGCGGACAACCCCGCGTTCTGCAAAGCCGGATCGGATCACCCGTCGGCCAAAGCGTTCCCGATGGATCGTGCCGTGCGGCACATCGCCGTGCTCGATCCGAAGACCAGAAAGTACTCCTTCGTCGACACCTGCTTCTCGACCCATCACGTGCAGTTTGGCTACGACGCCAACGACACCCTGTGGTCGAGCGGCGGCGGACCAGTGGTCGGCTGGCTCAATACCAGGCTGTTCGATCAGACCGGCGATGCGGCAAAAGCACAGGGCTGGACCGCGCTGGTGCTCGACAGCAACGGCAATGGCCGGCGCGACGCCTACGTCGAGCCCGATCAACCGGCCGACCCCGCCAAAGACACACGCATCAACTCGCCGTTCTATTCGATCCTGCCGAGTCCGGCCGATGGATCCATCTGGGGATCGACCATGGGCGTGCCTGGCGCGATTGTACGGCTCGCGCCGGGATCCAATCCGCCAGACACAGCCCTCGCCGAGATCTACCGCGTGCCGATGCCCGGCTTTGGGGCGCGAGGGGCCGACATCGACCGTCAGGGCGTTGTCTGGGTGTCACTCGGCAGTGGACATCTGGGCAGCTTCGATCGCCGCAAGTGCAAAGGACCACTGAACGGACCACGGGCCACCGGCGATCACTGCCCCGAAGGCTGGTCGTTTCATCAGTATCCTGGGCCGGGATTCCAGGGCATCGGCGAGAACAGCGCCGAGTCGAGTTACTACTCGTGGGTCGATCAGCACAACACCTTCGGCCTCGGCAACGACGTGCCGATGTCCACCGGCAACCTCAACGACGGCATCGTCGCCTTTGCGAACGGGCGCATGGTGGTGTTGCGTGTGCCCTATCCCCTCGGTTTCTACGCGAAGGGATTCGACGGTCGCATCGATGACGCGAACGCTGGCTGGAAGGGACGGGGGTTGTGGGCCGCCAACGGTGATCGGACACCGTGGCTGATTGAAGGCGGCAAGGGCACGAAGCCGCTGGCCGCGCACTTCCAGCTCCGCCCCACCCCGCTGGCGAAATGAACGCGGCCTCGACGAGAAACGACCCTCAGGACGGTCGCAGTTCCTCGGTGACCGTCACATCCACCTGCATCGAGAGGAACGAGGACGCCGGACCGATGAAGCTGCCGGAGAGCGGCAGCGCCTGACGATGGTCCCAGGCCACGGCCACGCGAATCAGATTGCGGTTGCCGATGATGCTGTTGGTGGGATCGAAGTCGATCCAGCCGGCGCCCGGCAGATACACCTGCATCCAGGCGTGCGTGGCGCCGCCGCCATTCACCTGCCCGGCCAGCTGTCCGGGAACGAAGATGTAGCCGCTGACAAACCGCGCCGCCAGCCCCAGCGATCGCACGGCTTCGATCATCAGCACCGCGAAGTCGCGACAGGTGCCAGCGCGCAGACGCAGCGTCTGCTCGGGATGCTGCACGCCTTTCTCCACTCTGGGCACGTACTGAAAATCGCTCCGGATGGCCAACGTCATCGCCTCGAGCAATGCCATGGTGCCGGTCGAGCCGAAAGGCGACGTGAATCGCCTCGCCCAGAAGCTGACCGCCTCGGCCGGATAGTGGCGATGCCGCGCCGCGACCAGATCCGGCAGGTCGTCATCCGCATACTCGAACGGGTAGCTGTGCGCCAGTGGCTCGAGGGCGTAGATGGGCGGCGCACTTTCGAGGTGGTGAAGCGCCACGATGCTGTCGAAGCGCAGTTCAAATACCGGACTCCCGTGAAAGACCGCCACCGCCACCGAGTTGTCGAACACGTCGTGCAGCCACCGCACCCGCAGTGGCGCCGGAAGGATCGTCAGGGTGGCGTCGAGCAGCCTGAGGTCGTGGCTCTCCCGCGGGCGGAACATCATCCGGTGTTCGCCGAGCGTCACCGGCCGCGTATAGCGATACACCGTGAGGTGCCGCACACGAAGCACCCGCCCATCGGTCACGACATCTGCTCAGGCGTCACGTCGTTGACCCAGACACGGAAGTCGATAAGGGTATTGCGGCCGAAGGCGTTGCTGAGCGCCACGTCAGTGGCGTCCCGCCCACGCGCGATCAGCACGCGGCCGATGCGTGGCACATTGTTCCTGGCGTCGAAGGTCTGCCAGCGACCGTCGAGATACACCTCGAACCACGCCGCAAAGTCCATCGGCCCGTAGGGCGGCGGCATGCCGATGTCGCCAAGATAGCCGGTGCAATAGCGCGCTGGAATATTCAGGCAGCGGCAGAACGTCACGGCCAGGTGGGCGAAGTCGCGGCACACGCCCTTCCGCTCCGAGTAGGCCTCCCAGGCGGTCCGGGTCGAACGCGCGTCCTCATAGCTGAACGCAATGTGCTGATGGACGAAGTCGCAGACGCTCTGCACACGAGCGGCGCCGGTCGACGCCCCGCCAAAGAGCTGCCACGCCACGTCGGACAGGCGATCGGTTTCGCAGTAGCGGCTGCCGAGAAGGAACACCAGGCATTCTTCTGGCAGGGCCTCGACCGCATGCTGCACAACCGCCGTCGACACCGATTCCGGCTGGCCTGAGTCATTGACGACGCCATTGGCGGTCACGCTGAAGCGGCCGGCCGGCGCGACCAGACGGGTACACCAGTTACCGAACGCATCGCGGTAGCACGACAGCGGCACAGCCGGTGTCGTCACCAGGCAGTCGGGCACGACGATGTCGGCGGCACGCGAATAGTGAATATTCAGCGTGAGCATCATCGGTGTCGGTTGCGGGCATTCGTAGGTGATGTGGTAGCCGACTTGTATGTGCATAGGTCAGGAGCAGGGGATCACAAGCCAACGCCGGACGCGCGCGATCGCGCGCGCACTCGCCGACGTCGATGACGCTCGAGGAGGAAACAGGAAAGGCGCCGATTGGGCGCAGGCTACGCGCCTAGCGTTCCGGCACTCGCTCGAACACGACATTGCCAGCCGCAAAGTTCGGGCGGGCGGTTCTGTTGGCCTCGGTCCACGAACGCGACTGGGCCGTGTGGGAGCCGTCGGGCGCCATCGTCACCCACCAGTCCTGCAGGAAGGCGAGCTCGGGAAGCGCAGCGTCGATGAGCGATTCGATCTGCAGAAACGAAAGCACCACGGTATCCGCGTATCGACGATGCAGGTACTGGTGGAGCGAACGGTACTCGGCCGGGACCTTCGAGGTCTGCACGGTCAACGGCAGAGTCGGGACAATGGCCGAGAACTTCACACACTCACTCTAAGGGGCGATTGCGTTCTCCACTGTACTCAATTGCACACGGCCCTCGGCTGCCGAACCTCAGCCCACGCGTGGACGACCGGTGAAGACGGGCGTCAGCAGGTACTCCGAGAGGGCGGGCACATCAGCAAACAGCTGACCCGAGCCCTGATGCTTGAAGCGCGCTTCGTCACCTACGGGCACGAAGACCAGAGCGAAGCGATCTTCGCGGGTGGGAAGCTCCGGGCTCGGCGTGAAGCGGTAGCGGCAATTGACCGTCGCCGTCGTCCACTGTGGGGTCACGTTCAGTGCGACCGTTGGAAATTCCGAGCGACGGACCTCGAACCCTCCGTCGGCGGCGACGTCGACCGCCATGTGACGCGCGGGATCCTCGGGGAACTCCTGACGAAAGCGCTCGACATCGGCGCCGATGGTCGCGGCGAGCGACGCGACCAGCCCGCGTCCGTAGGTGAGCACGAATGCCGCCTCGCGGGCCGCGCTCTGTCGCGCGTCGGCCACGACCGCGTCACGCCTTCGTTCGTCGTCGGCGAGTCGCGCCACCCATGGATTGATCGGAAATCCTTCTTGAATCATGCCGTGCCCCTGCGCGTTGACGGCCGGGTTGGCTGATAGCTGCCCATCAGGCGATCCCACAACGTCGAACTGACGCCAAAATTCACCGCGACCCGTCGGTGATGGATACGGTGGGATTCCTCCAGTCGGGCCAGCGACGGGACGCGTTCGAGAAGCGCCCGCCGTCCGTGGAGCAGGTGGTGCAGGAGCGCGTAGTAGTTGTATCCGGCATAGACGCCTGACACGGCGAGCGCCGAGGCACCGGCGTCGAACAATGTCGATAGCGTGAAGTAGGCGGCTGCCGCCAGCGCTGAACTCATCAGCGCCGGACTACTGATCGGCGCACCGGGATCGGCGTGATGGCGGGCGTGGGCGCGCGCCGCGATCGATGGACGCCCATGCAGCACCCAGCGATGCAGCGCGTACTCGACCCCACCCCAGGCCAGGAACCCTGACGCGACGATCGCGATTCCGAGCACCAGCGGTCCGCGGAACCGCAGCGCCCCGACGGCCATGAGGAGGGCGGCGCCCATGACGTCTGCCACCAGCATGAACCGATAGTTCGCCGCGCTGTAGATCAGGCGCTCGATGTCGAACAGTCGCGGAGGCGCCGGCCGAGGGAAGCGCATGATTCGGGCAGTCAATATCGGTCAGCGTAGCCCTCTCGTTCTGTCATCGACTGTTCACAAGAGCACAGACGTACACGGAGGCGGCCCCTACTATCGACAGTGGAGCCACGGCCGCCTTCCCCTCGCGCCGCCGCACGACGCTCGTGTGGCGCGCCGCGTCCCCAACGACATCGCTCACCGCTTCGCCACCTTCCAAAGGGAGTTCCAGCCATGCCTGTTCGACCACTACACGACCGCATCCTCGTTCAACGCCTCGACGAAGGCGAACAGCAGGTCGGCGGGATCATCATCCCGGATTCGGCCAAAGAGAAACCACAACGTGGCACCGTCATCGCGGTGGGCAGCGGCAAGGTGAATGACGACGGCAAGCGCCTGACGCTGGACGTCAAGGCTGGCGACGCCATCCTGTTCGGCAAGTATTCCGGCCAGGAGATCAAGTTCGACGGCGTTGACTACCTGATCATGAAGGAAGACGAAGTACTGGCCGCCATCGACGCGGTCCCTGTCGCCAAAGGTGGGCGTTGAACATGGCAAAACAGATTACCTACGGCGACGAATCGCGGCAGGCCATCCTGCGCGGCGTCAACAGTCTCGCCAATGCGGTGAAAGTGACACTCGGTCCCAAGGGGCGCAACGTCATCCTCGACATGAAGTTCGGATCGCCGACGATCACGAAGGACGGCGTCACGGTCGCCCGGGAGATCAATCTGCCGGATCCGCTCGAGAACATGGGCGCCCAGATGGTGCGCGAGGTCGCCAGCAAGACATCGGACGTGGCCGGCGACGGCACGACGACAGCCACGGTACTGGCGCAGGCGATCTATCGCGAGGGCGCGAAGAACGTGACCGCGGGCGCCAATCCGATGGCGATCAAGCGTGGCATCGAGAAGGCCGTGATCGCGATCGTGGCGGCACTCAAGGAGCAGTCGAAGCCGGTCAGCGGCAAGATGATTGCGCAGGTCGGTACCATCTCGGCGAACCACGACGACACCATCGGCACGATCATCGCTGAAGCGATGGACAAGGTCGGCAAGGACGGCGTCATCACGGTCGAAGAAGCCAAGACGCTGGAAACGTCGCTCGAGATCGTCGAAGGGATGCAGTTCGATCGCGGCTACCTGTCCCCCTACTTCGTGACGGATCCGGATCGGATGGAGGTCGTGCTCGAGAACCCCTACGTGCTGCTGCACGAGAAGAAGATCGCGTCGATGAAGGACCTGCTGCCGATTCTGGAGCAGGCGGCCAATGCGGGCCGACCGCTGCTCATCGTGGCGGAAGATCTCGAGGGGGATGCCCTGGCCACGCTTGTCGTGAACAAGCTGCGCGGCACCCTCAAGATTGCTGCCGTCAAGGCACCAGGGTTTGGCGATCGCCGGACCGCCATGCTCGAAGACATCGCGGTCCTGACTGGTGGCAAAGCCGTCACCGTTGACCTTGGCGTCAAGCTCGACTCGCTCAAGCTCGCCGATCTCGGTCAGGCCAAGAAGATCACGATCGACAAGGACCACACGACGATCGTCGAGGGCGCTGGCCTGGCGGAGGCGATCCAGGGACGCGTCAAGCAGTTGCGTGCCCAGGTCGAGGACTCGACCTCCGACTACGATCGCGAGAAGCTGCAGGAGCGGCTCGCCAAACTTGTGGGCGGAGTCGCCGTGATCAAGGTGGGCGCCGCCACCGAGAGCGAGATGAAAGAGAAGAAAGCCCGCGTCGAAGACGCGATGCATGCGACCAAGGCCGCTGTGGAAGAGGGCATTGTGCCGGGCGGCGGTGTGGCATTGCTGCGCGCAGCGGCCGCCCTCGGCGGGCTTGGCCTCGACGGCGACGAGCAGCTTGGCGTCAAGATTGTGCTCAGGGCCATTGAAGAGCCGATGCGCTGGATTGCCGCGAATGCCGGTCATGAAGGATCGATCGTCGTGCAGCGCGTGAAAGAGATGAAGGGCGAAGAAGGCTTCAACGCGCAAACCGAGCAGTACGAGAACCTGGTTCAGGCCGGTGTCATCGACCCGACCAAGGTGGTGCGATCGGCGTTGCAGAATGCCGCCTCGATTGCGTCGCTGCTGCTGACCACCGAGGCCGTGATCTCGCAGATGGTGGACGCGAAAGGGAGCCAGGCGCTCGCCTGATGACCTGACCGACGCGGCTGCAAGGGGAACGCATGGGTCCACTTGGAGACTTGCTCGCGACCGATCAACGACAGGCGCTGGAGTTCTTCGTCCTGCGCCTGCAGGATGTCTCAGGGCCTGTCGTCGATCGCGAGGAACTGCTCTACCACGCCAGCGTCCTGTCCCACCACGCCGTGACGTCGACCGCCGACGCACGGGAGTGGGCGGCGCCCGCGAATCTCAGTACGGTGTTTGACGCCTTCGTCCTCGACACGAGCGGCCATCAACACAGCCTCGTGCTGGAACGCGCGGGCGCACAGTGCCTGCTGCTCACCGGATTCTTCGAAGATCAGATGCGGCAACGACACAACATCCGCTGGTTTGCTGAACTCGGCGCCGCCTTCTTCACTCACGCCGCACGGCGAGAATCGGCGGCGCACAAGGCGCGGCTGCTCAGCGCGATCGGCGCACGCTTCGAGATGTGGCGCCAGCGTTACGCCCTCCTGAGTCGCGACCTCCGCGACGCACCCTACCTGTTCCCACGACCCTCACGACCTGACGGATCGGCGACCGCCTCGTCGCCCGTGTAGTACGCTGGCGCCGCAGCCGCAGACGCGGCGAGAAGAGCGATGGCGCCAATCATCCCCGACCCGACAAAGATCAAGAGCTTCCGTACCGAGACGGCCCTCGAAGCCTGGATGAGGAAGAACCACGCGCGGGAGCCAGAGCTCTGGCTCAAGATTCATAAGAAGGGCTCCGGGCTGCCGACGGTCACCAACATTCAGGCGCTCGACGTGATGCTGTGCTGGGGTTGGATCGACGGCATCCGCAAATCGTTCGACGAACAATCGTTCTTGCAGCGGTATACCCCGCGGCGCCCGCGCAGCCTCTGGAGTCAGGTCAACCGTGATCATGTGGCGCGGCTGACGGCGACCGGCCGGATGACACCGGCCGGTCAGCGTCAGGTCGATGCGGCGAAGG
>CADEEX010000151.1 GCA_902826465.1 uncultured Acidobacteriota bacterium | reverse complement strand
CTTGGGCAGCTACCTCTATCTGACCGAATACCACCGTCGTGTGACAGTGCCGTCGCTGGAAATTTTCCGCAACATCGCCGAGGTCCGCTTGCCGCTCGCCGACGAAGACTTCGTGACCGCGGTCCTCGGTGGCCAACGCGAGTGGCGCAGCGGCGTTGAGATTCATCAGACCCTCATCCGGAGAATCAATCCGAGGCTCCTGAAGGTACGCAATCCGAACACCGGCGCGCCTGCGGGCGCGGGGCCGCTCGAAGAGTACGTCCGCGACAAGATCAACTCGGTGCTGCGACGGCTGAATGTCTATGGCTACCGGCACTATCACTCGTTCGATGGCTGGATGCGTCAGTCGTTCGTCGACATCCTGGACGAGGTGTTGTTGACGCCCGCGTCGCTCGATCGCGGCCTGTGCCGGCCTGACCAGCTGCGCCAGCTGGTGGCGGCAGCGAAGTCGGGCGACACATCGCCCGATCACGTGCTGCAGGTGATGGTCGTGGCCGAGCTCTGGCAGTTAGAGAACCTGTAGAACCATAAAGGTTCCAGGGTTCCAGGGTTCCAGGGTTCCACGGTTCGGGGTTCCGGGGTTCCGTGGTTCCGGGTTCGTCGATCTACTGGCGGTCGCCGAGGGCGAACGCCATCGTGCCGTCGACCACGCGCTCGCCGTTGACGCGGGCGATGCCCTTGAGCAGTCCCATCGTGCTTCGCAGACGCAGCACGATGGCCTCGATTTCAACGACATCGCCGGCGTAGACCGGCTTGCGGTAGCGCACGCGCTTGATCCCCGCAAAGAGCGGCAGCCGCTGGCGGTTGTCGGGCTTGGCAAGAATCAGGATGGCGCCCACCTGGGCGATCGCCTCGGTGAGAATCGTCGGCGGCAACGCCGAACGGCCATCAGGATCGCGGGACATGAAGTGCTCGTTCTCGCTGATGTTCTTGATCCCGACAATCCGCTTATCGATGTCGAGCTCGACGATGCGGTCGACGAGCAGAAAGGGATAGCGATGCGGCAGGATGCGTTCGATCGTCTGGTGTTCGAGCGGGAGCGTCAAATCCATTGCAAGGCTTGCGATTATACTTTGGCCTGACCGGCGCAGATACCCTTGGCTGAACCTCAGACCCCTTCTTCACTCACATCCACCGCGGCGGCATCCACCGCAGCAAACGTGCGCGAGCTCGTGATCACGCTGTTCGAGCTCGGGCGCGAAGTCACGAGCGTGCTCGACCTCGACGAGCTGCTGCCGAAGATTCCGCAGCTCATCGCGCGGCTCACGCGCTTCAACGCGTTTGCGGTCTACTTGCTCGACGAGAAGACGGGACTGCTGTCGGTGGCGTACTCCGTCGGCTATCCGGACACGGTCGCGCGCGGCCTGCGCGTGAAGGTGGGTGAAGGGCTCGTCGGCGCGGCCGTTGCCGAAGGCAAGCCGCTGCTGGTCAACGACGTGAGTCTCGACGATCGCTATGTCGAGGCCGTGCCGGGATCGAACGCAGAAATCGTCGTGCCGCTGCGGCGGAAGGGCCGCGTGATCGGTGCGCTGAATCTGCTGAGCGACACGGTCGGCCAGTTCACGGAAGTGGACGAGATGATTCTGCGTCAGTTCGGTGCCCACGTGGCCGTGGCCATCGAGAACGCCAGGCTCTTCGAACACGAGCGCGAGTACACGAGTACGCTCGAGACGCTGTCAGAGATCGGTCGCGAGTTCGCATCAATCCTCGACCTCGATCAACTGCTGACGAAGATTCTGAACCTGACGCGCCGCGTCATCGACTACCGCACGTTCGGCATCCTGCTGTTGAACGAAGAGACCGAAGAACTCGAGATGCAGGTGGCGGTGCGCTTCGGTGACAAGGTCGAGATTCCGAAGATCAAGCTGGGGCAGGGGCTGGTCGGCTATGCGGCGCTGCACAAGCAGGCGGTGCTGGTGCCAGACGTGTCGAAGGATCCGCGCTACCTGAAGCTCGTGGAAGAGACGCGGTCCGAGCTGGTCGTGCCCCTGCTGGTGCAGGACCGATGCATCGGCGTGTTCGACCTCGAGAGCCCGGAGCTCGACGCCTTCAAGAAGAGCGATGCCGAGATCCTGACGCTGCTCGCCAGCCAGGCGGCCGTGGCGATTGAGAACGCGCGCCTCTACAAGCAGATTCGCGCGAACGAAGCGCGGCTCGAACGCGAGCTGCGCTTTGCGCAGCGCGTGCAGGCGGCGCTGATGCCGGCCGGCCCGCCGAAGCGCATCAAAGGCGTCGACGTGGCAGCGCGGTTAGCGCCGGCCCGCGAACTTGGCGGCGATCTCTACGACTTTCTCGCGCCTGAGCCGAACAGCCTTGTCGTAGCGGTTGGCGATGTGTCAGGGAAGGGAGTGCCTGCGGCGCTCTACAGTGCGTTTGTCGGTGAACTGGTGCGCTCGCGCACCTTCCGCCGCCGCTATGCACCCGAGCGTTTCA
The DNA here is from genome assembly GCA_902826465.1 of uncultured Acidobacteriota bacterium. Lineage (GTDB taxonomy): Bacteria > Acidobacteriota > Vicinamibacteria > Vicinamibacterales > CAVVIG01 > CADEEX01. Next base: position 6,676 of record CADEEX010000151.1, on the reverse strand, counting down.
GTCCTGGCGGCGTACTCGCGTCCACGAACTCGATTCTCTGCGAGCGTCAACTCGAGGAGTACTACTGCACGCTCTGCTACGCGCTCTTCGACTTCAAGCGACGCAACGTCACGGTGGCCAACTCAGGTCTGCCGTACTTCGTGCGCGTCCGCGGCATCAATCGCCCGCCCGAGGAACGCGAGCCGGCGGTGCAGATCGAACTCTCAGGGCTGCCGCTCGGGTCGTTTCCTGGATCGACCTACGACGAGCTGACGCTCGATCTGCGTGCGGGCGATCTGTACGTGTTCTGTTCGGACGGGATCTTCGAAGCCAACGACTTGCAGCTGCGGGAGTTTGGTACCCAGCGACTGCTCAAGGTGATTGAGGAGTCGAAGGAGAAACCGGCGAAGGACATTGTGGACGCGATCTTCGACGCCGTCGCCGAGTTCCGCGGCGAAGCGCTGCCAAACGACGACATGACGGCGGTGGCAGTGAAGATTGACCTATAGCATGTGGCGATGTCGCGACATCGCTACATGTCTATCGTCTAACATTCAGTCGCTCTTCCCTGAGATGCAGGCCGACCGCCTGTCCGCCCAACACGGCCACATCCTCAACGCGCCCTCTCACGCTGACCCGTGCGCCACGAGTGGGTGTGCGCGCTGCGTTTGAGAGTACCGTCACTTCACCGGTGCCGTCGTCAACGCGATAGAGCTTGAAGGGGAGCAGCGGCACACCCCACGAGCTGGTGACGATGCCGTTGATGTTGACGCTGCGGTTCTGGTAGCGCGCTGGATTGTTCTGCAGATCGGCGATGCGGGGGCTGCGCAACGCACAGGCGGAAGTGGTGGCGACGAGCACGGCCACCACGGCGAATTGTGAAAGGCGAGTCATCGCATCCTCCTGTGTTCGGGTTCCCACGACTTCCCGCCATCGTGCGGAGGAAAGTGCCGCGCCGGATCGTGAGTGGAGAAACGGGATACGGCGGTGCCAGCGCCTGCCTGATGTTTCGCATCCCGGTGATCCGACACGGCGACACAGGCATCATCAAGATGCGTGCCCACCTGAGACAGCCAGAAATGCCAATGAATTGACGCGTCTCAGCCCAGGTACGTGTCCATGCGTCCGTGGACGGGGACAGGGACGGAGGCAGGGACGGACGGTTCCAGGTTCCAGGGTTCCACGGTTCCACGGTTCCAGGGTTCCAGGGTTCCAGGTTCCAGGGTTCCACGGTTCCACGGTTCCACGGTTCCTTGGTTCGACGAGCAACCCGGCGTCAGCGCGCCTGCCGCGCGCTTCGCCCCGCCCCGTGTTCCGGTTCTATCTCTGCCGGTGGACCCTGGAACCCAGAACCGTGAAACCCAGAACCGTGAAACCCGGAACCCTGGAACCCGGAACCGTGGAACCGTGGAACCGTGGAACCTGTTTCTTATGCGGAGGCGGCGTGCGAAGGTGTGGCGGTCGAGGTTGGCTGGCTCACTGACGATGCCAGCACTCCGGAGAGCTGCGAGGCAAAGATGGCGGCCATGGCATGCACGGTTTCAGACACCTCGCCGTTGTCGCGAATCTCGGCGGTGAACGCACCGATGCAGCCCTCGGCGGCCATGATCGGAGCGACCACCGCACCGAGCGACGTGCCCGGCTTCGCCGGCACGATCTGCAGATTGCCGGTGCGGTAGGCCGCTGCCGCGGCGTTGTCGGCCTGCTTCGACACCGGGCGCATCAACTGGAGCACCTGGTCGCTGTAGCCGTGCGCGACCACGGCGCGCAGGTCGGCCCCTTCGGCGCTGCCGATCCAGACGACGAGTCCACTCGCATCGATGGCGTGGGCCGCCTGCGCGAGCGCGCGCTTCAACGCCGCCAGGTCCTGCACACACCCGAATGCCGTGCACACGTCAGCTGCGGCGCCGAGCGCGACGGCGTCGCGCGTCGGCTCCTCCGCGATCACGAGCGCTGCGGGCGGCCGTTCTGGCGCCACAGTGGGTCTGAGAGACAGCGACTCGGGGCTCGATGCTGGTGTGGCCTCGCTACCGACGCGAGCACCGTCCACTGCTGATTGCGTGCTGGTGGGCGCGGTGAGTCCCATCATCACCAGGACCAACGCGGCGAAGGCCATACCGCCGGATGCGGCGTAGATCTGCTGTCGACGCCTCGCGGCGTCCTCGGTGTCCAGTTCCTGTTGTTCAGCCAGCCGTGCAGACTCAACCTGGCGCGTCACATCGGTGACGGCGTCGCTGGCTTCCGAGAACACGACGTCGCTCGCCATCAAGGGCTGCTCGGCAGAGACGTAGTCTTGCGCCCGCTTGTCGATGGCGACGAACTCCGCCAGCGATGCCGAGGCGTCGAGCAATTGCTGCTTCGCTTCGGTGGAGACGGCTGCGGCCCGCATGGCGTCGAGATTGGTCGTTGCCTGGTTCGACAGTGCCTTCACCTGCGGCATCCACACAGTGGCACTCTGCCCTGCGGCGACGTAGGCGCGCTGCGCCGACCGCGCCGACGTCAGACTGGCGTCGACTTCACGGGCGCGCAACTCGAACTGTCGAGCCGCGACCCGTCGTGCCGTCGTTTGTCGATCGAGTTGGTGAATGAAGAACGCCGCGCCAGCGAGGGCGAGGATGGCAAGAGCACTCGAGGTCAGTCGTGCAGCACGAGATCGCATCGGGGAGGTGTGGTTGACGGAGGGTACCACAAACGGGAAGCCTGAAATGTTGTGATGTGGGGATGTCGAGATGTCGAGATGTCGAGATGTGGCGCGTCGCAATGCGGTGCGCGCACAGCTCATCGGGAGGATGCATCAGCTCACGACATCTCTACTTCGTCAGATCCCCACATCACCACATCCCGACATCCCCACATCACCAAATTATCCTGTCTCACTCCCGTCCGAGGATCACGTAGGTGGGAAGCCCCTTCGCGTTCAGCGCCTGCATCACCGCCGCGACGTTCTGGTCGTCTGGATCTTCTGCCTGGAACTTGATCTTCACGTAACCGCTGAGCGCGGCGATGACGGAGGCATCTTCGAGCGTTGTGCGATCCATGACGAGGCAGTTCTTGCACCAGGTCGCCCACATGTCGATCAACACGGGCTTGTTCTCGCGCGCCGCGACCGCGAGCCCCTCGGAAAGTGATGAGTGCCATCCGGCCTTCAGCTTCGCTTCGACACCCGACGACACTTCGGCGCCATCGACCCAGCGGCTCGACAGCATCGAGTACGACTCGTAGCCGTAGTACACCGCGGTGGCCAGAATGACGACGCCGAACACCTGCTTGATGCGCACCATCCACGCGCCAGGCCGCGGCAACGCGGCAATGCCGGCTCCGGCAATGGGCCATGGGATCGCCATGCCCACGCCGAGCAGAAACGGCAGCGCCAGCGCAGAGCGCGAACCGTTGGCGTAGAGATCGCTGGCGAACAGCACCACCTGAATCACCACCGGCGCCACGCAGGCGCCGGCCAGCAGTGCCGCGACGCCGCCCATGCCAAAGGCAACGACAAACGATCCCCGGCTCTCTTCATCGATGCGGAAGTTGCCAGACAGACGTGAAAAATCGATCACGATGACGTCGAACATCGCCAGCGCCAGCACAACGAACAGTGCCGCGATGCCGGCGTTGAACCACCAGTAGGAGTTGATGGTGCCGAACGTGCTCGCGGTCAGGATCACGGCGAGCCCGAGGATGCCGTAGACGACGGCCATTGCCGCGCCGTAGGCGGCGCCGAGCATGAAGCCGCGACCGCGGGAGCCGGCCTGGGCGCCGGCGCCGATGATCGCCAGGTTGATCGGCACCATCGGCAGCACGCACGGCGTGAGGTTCAGGAGCAGGCCGCCCACGAGCACGATCAACAGAATCGCGATCGGGCCTCGTCCTTCAAACAGTCCCTTCTCGCGAACGCCGTTCTCGGCGTTCCTGATGAAGGTGAGGAAGTCGGTGGAGTTCTGATAGCCGGTGGTCGTCCCCTTCTCGGCCCACGCCTTGAGGGCGTCCGTGTCGCTCAACGCGAGCGTCGGCGCCGGAGTGGCGGCGGCTGCGACGGCGCGCAGTGCGCCGATGGTCGCCGGCTCACCGCTGCCGAACCTGATGGTCCGGAAGACGTCCTGATGTGAGGGTGTTCCCGCTGGAGACGCAACTTGAATCTGCCAGCCGGTGCGGATCCGGATCGGCAGGTAACACGCCGTTTCGTCGCAGGCCTGATAGCGGACGTCGACCGGCAAGTCGATCGTTCCCGACGTGCCAGGCGCGAGCCGAATTGAGGCGCCGATCAAGAACTCGCCGTCGAACACGCGCAGGGGCTGATCGGCTCCGCGCTGCACGAGGTCGGTCGGAATCGGAAAGACCACCTCGCGAACCTCGACGCCGGCCGGAGGTGGCGCGAAGGTCACGCTCAGAGGAATGAGATTCTCGTCGCGCGGTTTGTTGGAGTTGGTGTGGAAACCTGCGGGCAGCGCAATCTGCAGCGCGACGTGGACGTCGGTACCTGCCGCCGCGGGGCTGGTTTCCACGAGCGGTGTGATGGTCGCCCGCGCCGGCGCTCCCTGAGCGTGCACTGAGACGCTGCCGGCGAGCGACGCGAACGCCAGGACCGCCGTAAGGGTTTTCATCAGGGTCGGCACACGGAACGCAGAGCCGGGCACGTGGCACCCGGCTCCGCGCGGTTTCACTTGATGACGCGCAGCGGAATCGCCATCGGTGTTGGCGGCAGCGACGACGGATCGACCGTGCCTTTGACGGGCGGCAGATCCTGATACATGAAGTCCCACTTCCATCGCTCCGACGGGTTCGAGGCCTGCAGCCAGGTTTTCGCCGACACAGGCGCGGCGAATGCCAGTGTGGACAACCCTGCGAGTGCGGATTCGCCCGCGTACTTCGACACGATGTCGTGCCGGACGTCTGCGTCGCTCCGGTAGCCGAACTCCAGACCCAGCGCCGCCGCGAGGTTGCTGATCAGCTTCCAGTCTTCCAGGGCGTCGCCCGGCACAGGCAGGGCCCGCGCCGTGCCCTGCAGCCGGCCCTGATCATTGGTATAGGACGCCTGCTTCTCGAGTGACGATGCGCCAGGCAGCACGAAATCGGCCGCCTGAGCCAGCTCCGTCATCAGCACGCCCTGCACGACGAGCAGCGGCAGACGGCCGCTCTTGCGTGCCTCGACGATCCACTGCACGTCGCCAATCGATCCGGCGAACCCAGGGTCGTAGACGTAGAGTGCGCTGACGCGTCCCGCAGCCACCTCGGCCTGCAGCGCGGACAGATCGGCGGGACCCTGGGCGTCGCCGACAACACCGGGGGCCAGGCCGAACAGGCGCGCGCCGTTGACGTTTGGCGCGTCGACCGTTGGCACCTTGAAGGTGGTTTTCGCGGGCTGCTGCTTCTCGCTGACGCGCCAGCCGACCGAAATCGAAGCCGGGCCATTGGCGCCAAGGAGTTCTTCGGTGAGGCGACGGAACAGAAACAGTTCTTCGTGCGACGCATGCGCGGACAGGAGGAAGCGCACGCCCTCCGGATTCGTCGAGCCGGCGGCGGTGAGTTTCGCCCGCAGCTTCGGCATCAGGTCGTGCCACGTCGTGGCCTGCAGGCCGGCCGCTTCGCGGACCATCGGCTTGCGCAGACGATCGTCGCCTTCCACCCAGTGGTAGCCGAAGCGCCCGATGTCGCACATCCAGTAGCCGTTGACGTCGGCGTTGTAGCGGGGTGTCAGTCGAATGAGGCGCGAGCCCTTGGCCCATTCCGGCTTGGCCTTCAGCCACGCCGTGGTGTTGCAGCCCTTCGAGCAGTCGGTGCAGATGGTGTCGGCGGCGTTCGGATTGTCCCAGGGACGCGACTTGAAACGATAGTCGCGCGTGGTGATCGCGCCGACCGGGCACACGTCCATGAGGTTGCCCGAGATGAGCGAATGGACGCCCTCGTCGCGGAAGGTCGCGATCTCGCTGCCGTAGCCGCGGTCGATGACGTTGATCTGCGCGTCGCCGTCGATCTCGCCCATGAAGCGCTTGCAGCGCGTGCACATGATGCAGCGCTGGCGGTTCAGCATGAGCGTCGGTCCGAAGTCGACGTCGCCCCTGACGCCTTCGCCGTCGAACACGCGCCGCGTGAACTCCATGCGGCTGGCGTCGGGACCGAAGTTGTACGAGAAGTCCTGCAGCGGACACTCACCACCCTTGTCGCACACCGGGCAGTCGAGCGGGTGGTTGATGAGGAGCAGCTCGAAGACGCCTGCGCGCGCGGCTTCCACTTCCTCGGTCCGCGTGTGGACGATCATGCCGTCGGCGGCCACCGTCGAGCACGACGTCTGCAGCTTCGGCATCTTTTCGACGCGCACAATGCAGACGCGGCACGACCCGTCGATGCTGATGCCCGGGTGGTAGCAGTAGTAGGGCACCGAGATGCCGCTTTCGATGGCGGCCTGGAGGACGGTCTTCCCTTTTTCGACGGTAATCTGACGACCATCAATCGTCAGCGTGACGGTTTCCATAGCGCTCAATTCTATCCCGGGAGTCCTAGTTGCGGCCCGTGTCGACCAGCCCGCCCGCATCCTTGTTGATTTCGGCCGTCCGGAGGGTGCCCTGAATCGGCACGCGGTAGTCGACGGTCTTGTCGGTGACCGGCACGACGACGGTCACTTCACGCCGATCAGTGAACTGCAGCGTGACGACGACCGGCATATCGAAGATCTCGTCGCCCTGCTCGAAGTGCAGCACCG
>CADEEX010000150.1 GCA_902826465.1 uncultured Acidobacteriota bacterium | reverse complement strand
CGACCCTCGCCAGAGGCGGCGACATCGGGTAGTCGACGCCGTTTTGCGCACAACTGCACAGCTTGCAACCCCATCCATAACCCCGGCTAGCGGCCGCCCGTCGGAACTGATAGCGTCTTGCCCGTGACCCCGAAGCCGCGCCCCCTGACCGACGAGGAAAAGGCCGGCATCGTCCTCGCCGTGCAGGCGACGTTCACGACGCTGCGCGATCTCTACGAACAGGTGCAGCCGATCTTCGAGAGCCACGGCTTTCCCGCGCCGTCCATCGGCGTAGTGGCGCGCGAACTGCCCGAGAAGGTGGAACGGGCCATCGCTCAACACTGCGCGTCCTTCACGAAGAACCAGCCGCATGCCGGCCTGCAGCGCGACGGCGCCGACTGGAAGGTGAAGGTCTGCAAGGACGCCGGGCTCACGCTGCCGCCCTCTCGCATCGTCTCCGGTGAGCACTACATCGTCGTGAACTATCGCGCGAATACGCAGGTGGTGAAGGTGTGGGTGCTGTGGAATGCGCAGGACCACTTCTTCTCGGCGCGACCGCGCGGCAGTTCCGGGGCGCGCGCGCTGATCGAGACGCTGGCGTTGCCGAGCATTCAGGTGCTGCAGGCCGCTCCCCCGAGTGGCACGCGTATCGGGAGCGCAAAGCCGGCGCCCATGGCGAAAGCCACGCTGCGCATCCACCGACGCGCCCGCGCCATGGGTACGTAGTGTCCGCCTTCAGGCGGACCATACAAGTCCGGCTAAAGCCGGACGCTTGCTACACCTGGCGGGCGGCGGCGGCGAGCGCCGCAGCTGAAGGCAGGCTGTCGATCGTCCAGCACAGACCCATCACCGACTGCGACTGACGTTCCGGCAACACGCCGTCCACAAGGCCGCGGAACTTGGCGTCGAGGTCGGCGTCGGTCATCGGGCGCTCGAGGCTGCCGACGACGTGCTCGATGAACTTCGTCAGGCGACGCCCATCCTTCAGCGTGATCGTGGCTCTCACCTGTTCCTCTTTGATGGCTGGATCAACCGTCGCGGTCACGCGGTCGCGCAGCGCCACGAGCGTGGGGTTCGTGGCGTTGGCATCGCTGAAATCGCGCATCCCTGCGGCGCCAACCACGATGGCCAGTGCCGCGGCGAAGTAGACGCTGAACTTCGTTTCGAGTCCCGTTTGCGGCGTCCGTTTGCCGGTGAGCTCGAGCACCAGCGGGTGCACCGCCAGATCGACGCGCTCAATCATGTCTGCCGTGAGCCGGTGTTCGTTCCTCAGCTGAATGCAGGCGTCGAGCGTGGGGTGAATGACGATGCCGCAGGCAAACGGCTTGTATGTGTTGAGGGCGATCTCCCAGGTGTTGCCCAGGCCGCTGGTGATCTCGCGGTAGTCCTGCTTCGTGCTGAGCACGTTCGCCCACGCACTCTTGCCCTCGATGCCCACCTCCGTGCTGGTGAAGTTGCGCGACGCCAGGAGCGCGGCGGTCAATCCGTTTTGAGCGGCGCGACCCGGATGGAAACTCTTCGTCATGGAGCCGAACATCTCGCGCAGCCCGACCGGCTGCGTAGCGGCAAGGCCGAGTGCCCATACCATCTGCTGTTCGGTGAGGCCGAGCAGGCGGCCGCTGGCGGCGGCGGCGCCGAACACGCCGGCGGTGCCGGTAATGTGCCAGCCGCGGTCGTAGTGGTTGGGATACACGGCGTTGCCGATGCGGCATTCGGCCTCGATGCCGGCGACCATGGCGGCCACAAAGTCGCGGCCGGTGGTGGGTCGCCATTCGGCCAGCGCCAGCAGGGCCGAGACGACCGGGCCGGCCGGATGAATCACCGTCTTCAAGTGCGTGTCGTCGAAGTCGAACACATGTGAGGCGATGCCGTTCATGAGCGCGGCGTGAAGAATGTCGGCACGTTCGCGACGACCAAGGAACGACGCCTGCGGTGCGCCGAAGAACGGCGACAGTGCGGCGATGGCAGCGTCGAGCGTTTCGTGACGCGAACCGCCAATGGCGCATCCGGTCCAGTTGAGCAGTGTGCGTCGCGCTTCTTTCACGACAGCGGCAGGCAATGTTTCGAATTGGATATCGCGGACGAAGCGCGCGAGGGTGCGCGTGACCGCCGGTGGCGTGCCCACGGCGGGCACAGCCGGCGCCGACGGCGTGCCTTGCACCCCGAGCGACGGCGCGCTGAGGCCGGCCAGGCCCGCGGCCGAGAGAGTGCCGATGAAATGCCGACGGTCGAGCACAGACATGGCGGGCATCTTAGCAATAGTCGCGGCACACGCGTCACCAGCCCATCTCTGGCTCGCGGCCGAACGCTCAAGACGAGTATGATCTGGCCGCCTGCCTGACGGCGGGCGTGGATCGACCAAGCATTCCTGGGAGTGTCAATGAAACCTGTAAGCCGGATAGCAGTAGCAACGTTGCTCGTGGCGCCGGTGGCGCTGGCGATGGCGACGCGGACGTCGCTGCGGGCACAGGCGCCCGCCGCCTCGAGCCTCGAGACGCTGCACTTTCATCACGTGCATCTGAACTCGACCGACCCGAAGGCCGCCGCGGACTATTACCTGAAGCCGTTTGCCAAGTCGACCTCGCGGACGACCGTGCAGGGCTTCGAGGCGGTGAAGACCGGCAATATCTACATTCTATTCAGCAAGGTCGCGACGGCTCCGCAGAACGAGCTCACCGGTCCGCAGACCTCGGTATGGCACTTTGGCTGGAATACGCCGAACTCGCGCGAGTACAACGCCAACTTCCGCAAGATGGGGCTGCCGATCGCCCAGATGTGGAACGGGTCCGACGACGACGCCAAGCTCGTCGATCTGTCCGGCGACGTGCCCATGGGGCCTAACGGCTTCCCGACCCAGGAACAGGTCCTCGAGCTTCGTGCGAAGGGCGCGAAGATCGATCCGGCGGTCACCGCCGGCGGCTTTGGCTATCTGCGCGGACCCGATGGGGTCATGATTGAAAACGCCCAGTCCGGACAGGCCGAGCGCTTCAATCACGTGCACATGTACCACGAGCACCCGATGTGCGCGACCAACTGGTACGCGGAGCATCTCGGTGCCCGCCGGACGGCCAGAGGCGCGCCGCCCGCGCCGGGCGAGGGCTGCGAAACCAAGTGGTACTCGCCGCCAACCTTCCCGTCGTTTGCCAAGCGCGGTTTCGTCCGTGAGCCCCGCGGCGGCGCCACCATCGACGATATCTCGATCGGTATCGTGCCGTGGCCAGGCGGCGGTCTGGCCTCTACCCGCGGCCGCATTTACGACCACTGGGCGGTGAGCACGGCCGATCTCGACAAGACGGTCGCGCGTCTCAAGCGTGAGAACGTGAAGTTCCTGGAGGAGATCAAGCCGTGGGGCACCTCGCGTGCCGCGATGATCGAGGGACCGGATCGGATTGCGATCGAGATTGTCGAAGTGAAGTAAGTGGCAGGGACGTCAGGCTTCGGCCTGACGTCCGGCCAGCGTCGGTAACGAGAAATAGAACGTCGCTCCGCCCCCGAGCGTTCCATCCGCCCAGACCCGTCCGCCGTGACGGTGAATGATCCGCTGCACGTTCGCCAGCCCGATACCCGTGCCTTCGAACTCCTCGGCACGGTGCAGTCGCTGAAACACCCCGAACAGTTTTTCCGAGTATTGCGGGTCGAAGCCGACGCCGTTGTCACGCACGAACACCACCGCTTCGTCTGAGCCCTCACCGCGCTCGGTGCCGCATTCGATAGTGGCCGGATCGCTGTGCCGCGAGTACTTGAGGGCGTTCGAGAACAGGTTGACGAGCACCTGGTGGAGCAGCGCCGGGTCGCCGACCACTTCGGGCAATGCCGCAATCGACCACAAGACGCGCCGATCCGCCGCTTCCGGGGCCACGGCCTTCTGCGCGTCGGCAACGATACGCTGCAGCGCCACCGGCCGTTTTGTGATCGGCGCGCGGCCCAGCTTCGAGAAGGCCAGCAGGTCGTCGATGAGCTTCGTCATCCGAACGGCAGCTTCGCCGATCGTTTCGAGGTAGCGCTGCGCTTCGGCGTCGAGCGAGGCGCCGGTGCGCTTCTGGAGCAGCGCAACGAAGCCGGCAATGTGCCGAAGCGGGGCGCGCAGGTCGTGTGACACCGAGTACGAGAAGGCTTCCAGTTCCTTGTTCACCGAGGCCAGATTCTTCAGGTGCTCGTGTTCCCGCGCCTGGTGCCGTTCGCCTTCCTGCGTGAGCCTGATGAGCTCGGTGACGTCCTCGACGCGGTGAATGATGAAGGTCACCTGGCCATCGGCATCGAGCACCGGCGAGTTGACCGGACTCCAGTAGCGCACCTCGAAGCCGCCGCCGTCAGACTCAGGACGCCTGATGTCGTATTTCTGAATCGTCATCGAGTGCGCGGCGCGACTCGTGAGCACGGTCTGCAGCGATCGGCGGAGGTTCGCCACACCGTCGGCGTTCGGGTCGTCCGGATTGTCGGGAAACACATCGAACAGATGCTGCCCGACGATGCGGTCCCGTTCGGTCATCGTGGCGCGCAGATACGCGTCGGTGACCGCACAGATATGAAGGCTCGGCGTAAGAACCAGATGGAGACTCGGGGCCGACTCGAAGAGCGCGCGGAAGTCGGGGGCAGCGGGCGAACGATCGGTCACTGGACTCTAGAGATACCGAAAGCCGCGATGGAGCGCAAGCGGAGCCAGGACTACGTCGCGTCCGGCTTGCCGGGTTTTCGGAGCAGCAGGCGCCCCGCGGCGAAGGCGGCCAGGCCAAGCGCCCCGCCCGCCACCCAGCGCCCGCGCGAGCGGCGCCGTGGCTCCGGGACGGCCTGCACCGGCGCTCGCCGCAGGGTCCGTCGCTCTTCCACCGGCACCCATCGCGACAGGTAAGTGAAGCTGTCCGACGCACAGACCGGGCAGTGTGGTTCGTCGTGCACTTCTTCACAGTCGAGGCAGAGGCGGGCGGTCCGGAGCTGCATGTCTCCGAGTGTACGATGTCCGCGCCAGATCGTGGCGGGTGGTGTCCAATCCTCTCGACCGGTGCCGTCCTTATCGCTGAGTTACTCGTCTAAGTCAGCACACACGAGGGGCCATGCCACACGACCACGACACGGAACGGACCGGACAACGGCGACGTAACGCAACCCTCGGCGCGATCGGCGTGCTGGCCCTGACGGCGTGCGTCGCGTCGCTCGGAGCGCTGGCGCCGGTGGACGGGCAAGCAACGCCAGGGGGAGTCACTCCTGGCCCAGCACCAGAGGCAGGGACGTCGCGGCAGTTCGAAGTCGCGTCGGTGAAGCCGAACAAGTCAGGCGACAACCGCGTGCTGCTCGGCAATCAGCCGGGAGGGCGTTTCACCGCGACGAACGTGTCGCTCCGTCAACTCATTGTCAACGCCTATCGCATCCAGGCCACGCAGCTCGTGGGTGCGCCTGACTGGGCCAACAGCGAGCGGTTCGATATCGTTGCCAAGGCCGAGGGCGATCCAGGGCCGGACGGCACCAACGAGATGATGCGGTCGCTGCTGGCAGAGCGCTTCGGGCTGAAGATTCATCGGGAGACGCGGGACCTGCCCATTTACGTTTTGATGCTGGCGCGGGCCGACGGCAAGTTGGGGGACAAACTGAAGCCGTCAACGACCGACTGCGCCGCGATGTTTGCGCGTGGGCGAGGCCGCGGGGCCATGCCTCTCCCCGCGCCTCCCACACCGGGGCAGCCCATGGTGTGCGGTGCCCGCATGGGGCCGGGCATGTTCAGTGCCGGTGGCACCTCGCTCTCACAACTGGCGACCAGCCTCGGCGTCAATGTTGGACGGATCGTGCAGGACAAGACGGGTCTCTCAGGGAATTACGATGTCGAGCTGTCGTGGACGCCGGAACGAGGCGCAGGCCCTGGCGGACCTCCGGGTGCGGCCACGCCACTCGGCCCCGGTGGGGCAGATGGTAGCGGCGTGTCGATCTTCACCGCCGTGCAGGAGCAACTGGGCCTCAAGCTCGAGTCGCAGCGCGGGCCGGTCGAGGTCGTCGTGATCGACAGCGTGTCGCAGCCGACGCCAGATTGAGGGAAGGCTGGCATGACGAAGTCGAGGGCGAAAAGGTAGGGCGACCTGAGTGCGTGTGAGGCGATGGCTGACGGGCACCGTGCTCGCGATAGCGCTGCTAACGGAACGGGCGCTCGCTGCCGAGCACTCGGGGCGTGTGAGTTTCAATCAGCTGCCGGTGCCGGGTGCCCGAGTCGTCGCCACCAACGGGACGACGACGCACAGTACCGTGTCGGGTGCCGACGGAACGTATCGGTTCGTTGAACTGGCCGAGGGCGAATGGCGCGTTCGCGTCGAGATGACGGGGTTTGAGCCGGCAGCCGCTACTGTGAACGCCGGGCCGCCAGCGGCGCGGCGCGAGTGGGTGCTGGTGCTGTTACCGTTCGCGCAGATCCGAACGACACCGCCGCCACCAGCGGTCGCGGCCGTTACCGAGCCGACGGCACAGAACGCGCGGGGCGCGGTGGCGAATGCACCGCCACAGACCGCGGCCGCGGCCTCGATGCCGGTGGCGGTAGTGTCACCGGCGGGCGATCCAGCCACCGCAGACAGCTATCTGCTCAACGGCAGCGTCAACAACAGCGCGGCATCGCTGTTTGCGCAGATGGCAGCATTCGGCAACAACCGTCGCGGCGGACGGTCGCTTTACAACGGCGGTCTGCAGACCGTGTTTGGCTCATCGGCGTTCGACTCGCGCCCGTTCTCGTTTTCCAGCGAGCGCGCCGCGAAGCCGTCGTACAACAACAGCCAGATCCTCGGCACGTTCGGTGGGCCGCTGCGCATTCCCCGTGTGCTGCGAAACGGACCGAACCTGTTCGTCGGCGTGCAGCATGCACTCGACAACAGTGCGGCGTCGCAGAATGCGCGCGTGCCGACGGCCGCGGAACGGCGCGGCGACTTCTCGCAGTCGGTTGATGGGCTGGGCCGTCCGGTGGTGCCGATCGACCCGCTGACAGGGCAGCCGTTTCCCAACCGGCAGATTCCCGCAGCGCGCATCGCCCCCCAGGCGAATGCGCTGCTCGGACTGTACCCATCGACCGCTGGCGATACCTTTCAGACGCCGACGATCGCGGCCACGCGTCAAACCAACGTCCAGGTGCGCGCCAACCAGGTACTCGGCCGGCGCGACTCGGTCTTCGGCACGCTGCTCATGGCGCGCGGCAGGAACGAGAACCGCGATTTCTTCGGCTTCACCAATAGCGCGCGCAGCTCAACGTCCAGCGCCGCGGTGAACTGGCAGCGCCGCGTGTCGCAGTTCATGTCCTTGCGCGTGGGCTACGAGGGGTCAGCCCAGGCGAACGCCATGAATCCGTTCTTCGCCGGCCGCAGCAACGTGTCTGGCGACGCCGGCATCGTCGGCAACGACCAGCAGCCCGAGAACTGGGGGCCACCGTCACTGACGTTTGGCAGTGGCCTCGCCACGCTGGCCACACCCGCGTACAGCGACAACCATGGACGCACCGACACCGTGACGGGCGAAGTGTATCGAGGCGTTGGCCGGCACAATCTGACCATCGGTGGTGCCACGGGCCTGCAGCGGCTCGACATCTTCTCGCAACAGGACGCGCGCGGTTCGTTCGCCTTCACCGGCGCCGCCACCGGGTCCGACGTGGCGGACCTTCTGCTCGGGTTGCCCGCGACGGCGTCGATCGCCTACGGCAATGCCGACAAGTTCCTCTCTGGGGCACTCGCCAGTGCATATGTCAACGACGACTGGCGTGTGTCGTCGTCTCTCACCGTCAACGCCGGTGTGCGATGGGAATACGAGTCGCCATTCACCGAGCGCGACGGCCGGCTCGCGAATCTCGATGTCACGCGCGATTTCTCGGTGGTACATCCTGTGGTGAGTGGCGACACCACCGGCAGCGTCAGCGGTGCATCGATTCCGCGGGCGTTGATGCAGCGCGATCTTCGTGGTCTCCAGCCGCGCGTCGGCGCCGCCTGGCGGCCGGTGGCCGGTTCCTCACTCGTGCTACGCGGCGGTTATGGCGTCTATCGCAACAGCGGTGTCTATCAATCGGTGTCGCTGCTGCTGGCGCAGCAGGCGCCGTTTTCGAACAGCGTCAACCTGACGTCCACGGCGGCGAATCCGCTCACGCTGGCGAGTGCGTTCAGCGATGTTGCGCGTGTCAGCACAAACACGTTCGGTATCGATCCCGATTTTCGCGTGGGCTACGCGCACAACTGGCAGCTGTCGGCGCAGCGCGATCTGCCGGCGTCGCTGACCGTACTGGGTACATATCTGGGCACGGCCGGTCGGCACCTGATCCAGCAGTTTCTGCCCAACACCTATCCGATCGGCGCCAGCAACCCGTGTCCCACGTGCACGTCCGGCTTCGCCTATCTGACATCGAATGGCACGTCGCTTCGTAACGCCGGCCAGGTGCAGCTGCGTCGTCGCCTTCGTAACGGCCTCATGGCGTCGGTGCAGTACACGCTGTCCAAATCCACAGACAACGCGTCAGCATTCGTGCCGTCGGGCAATCCCCTCGAAGCAGGGGCCACGGTGAATGCGACGGCCGGCGGCTCGAGCGGCCTGGCGGGGGCGTCGATTGCGCAGGACTGGCGCGATCTCGAAGCGGAGCGCGGCCGTTCGGTGTTCGATCGGCGTCATCAGGTGGCGGTGCAGGTGCAGTACACCACCGGCATGGGGCTGACGAGCGGCGCGCGTGGTTCCGGCCTACGCGCCGCGTTGCTCAATGGCTGGACAATGACGGCCGACGTCTCGGCGATGAGCGGCGCGCCGCTCACGCCGAGCGTCGTTACTCCCGTGGGCGGCGCCGGCGTCGTCGGCACCGTCCGCGCTTCGCGGACCGGCCTTGCGCTGGATGCGCCGTCGGGCCTGTACCTGAATCCGCTCGCCTACAGTGCCCCCATCGCGGGACAGTGGGGCAATGCCGGACGTAATTCCGTCAGCGGTCCGTCCGAGTTCGTCGTCAATGCCGGTGTGAGCCGGTCGTTCCTGTGGGGCGAGCGATCAACGGCTGAATGGCGGCTCGATGCCACGAATGTGCTGAATCAGGTGAACTACGCCGGCGTGAATTCCATCGTCGGCAACCCGCAGTTCGGACTGCCGACGCGAGCGAACACCATGCGGAGGATCCGTGCCTCGTTCCGCGTGCGCTTCTAGCATGCGCAGG
>CADEEX010000149.1:3977-9177 GCA_902826465.1 uncultured Acidobacteriota bacterium | reverse complement strand
CCAGGGCCACGGCGCGCAGCATGCGGACCGGGTCTTCGCGAAGGCGCACATCGGGATCGCCGATGCAGCGCACGACGCGTCGCTCGAGATCGTCGAGTCCGCCCACGTAGTCGATGACGGAGAACGTGGCGATGTCGTAGAACAGCGCGTTGATGGTGAAATCGCGACGGAACGCGTCTTCCTCCGGCGTACCGAAGGTGTTGTCGCGGTGCAGGAGGCCGGCCGCGCCTTCCGCATGTATGTCGTTGACTGAGGCGTCGGCCGCGGCACTGTCTGCCGCGGCACGCGCCTCGAGCGCCGGGACACCGTCCTGAACGACTTCTTCGCCTGGCTGCACCTGCCGGCGGAAGGTCGCGACCTCGATCACTTTGGTGCCGAACTTGACGTGCGCCAGCCGAAAGCGCCGGCCGATGATCCAGCAGTTCCGGAAGAGTTTTTTGACCTGATAGGGGTGCGCCGACGTACCGATGTCGAAGTCTTTCGGACGGCGAGCGAGCAACAGATCGCGGACCCCGCCACCCACGAGGTAGGCGATGTGGTCGCCCTGGCGCAGTCGGTACAAGACCTTCAATGCGTCGGGGTCGACATCACGACGCGATAGCGTGTGCGCCTCGCGCGGAACAACCCTCGGCTCAACCATCGGCCCCGCATTGTACCAAAGGCACGGCGAATCGCACATAAAGGTAGCAATATCAATGTGTTAGCAGCGAAAGTCCTGTGCTACCATCGGGCCGATGTTCCGGCAGGGGGCCATGTGGGCGCTGGCGCTGGTGCTGCTGCTCTGCGCCGCCGGCGCGCAGGCTGCCGATGCCAAGGATCCATTCCTGCGCGCCCGCACGCTCTACAACGACGGCCAGTACGATGCCGCCGTGGCGGCAGCTGATGAGGCCGGCAGGGTCGCAGGCCTCCCGAACAAGGCAGACCTCATTGCGGCCCGCGCATACCTCGAGCGCTATCGCGCTGGCGCGGCCGAAATCGATCTCATTAACGCGAGAACTCGCCTGCGACGGCTCGATCCCGCGACGTTTACGGCGGCTGAACGCCTCGAGCTGTTGATTGGACTCGGCCAAGCGCTCTACTTCGACGGTTCGTCCGGAGCCTCGGCGCTGGTGTTTGCGTCCGTGCTCGAGGGAGACGGTCACCTCGAGCCGGCCGCGCGCGAGCGGGTGCTCGATTGGTGGGCGACGGCGGTCGATCGCGACGCGCGGCCCCGGCCAGACATCGAGCGGCAAGGCATCTATCAACGGATCCGCGATCGGATGGACGAGGAGGTCGCGCGGGATGCCGGGAATCACGTGGCCCTGTACTGGGCGGCATCGGCGGCTCGAGCCCAGGGCGACTTGCATGCCGCCTGGGACGCCGCTCAGGCGGCGTGGGTCCGTGCGTCGCTGGCCGGCGACCGTGCGGCGCGTTTGCGCGACGACCTCGAGGAGCTCGTCAGCCGAGCGATTGTTCCTGAGCGCGCGCGCGTCCTTGGACAGCCAGCCGATACCTTGCACGCCGACTGGGTCGCATTCAAGGCGAAGTGGGCGCGCTAGCCCTTCGCGTCCTTCCAGTTCGAACCAATCCCGAGGTCGACGGTGAGGGGCACGTCGAGTGACGCCGCGCCTTCCATCCCCGTCCTGATCACTGCGGCGACCTCTTCGACACGCGAGGCGTCCACTTCGAACAGCAGTTCGTCGTGCACGGTCAGGATCATCCGGGTGTCGGTGCGCTCGGCCAGCGCGGCGGCGACATCGATCATGGCGCGCTTCATGATGTCGGCGGCCGTTCCCTGAATCGGCATGTTCACCGCTTCGCGTTCGGCCGCTGAGCGCCGTTGAAAGTCGCGGCTGTTCAGCTCCGGCACCAGGCGTCGGCGGCCATAGAGCGTCTTGACGACGCCAGATGCGCGGGCTTCAGCCAGCGTGCGATCGATGAAGGCCCGCACCAGCGGGAAGCCGGCGAAATAGGCGTCAATGAACTCCTGCGCCGACGACTGCGTGACACCGATGTCTTTGGCCAGCGTGAATGCCGTCTTCCCGTAGAGCACCGCGTAGTTCACCATCTTGGCGGTGGCGCGCAGATCGTGCGCGTCGCGCCCGCTGTCCTCGCCGAAAATTCGGAGGGCCGTGTCGGCGTGAAAGTCGCGTCCTTCGCGGAACGCATTGACCAGCACCGGTTCCTGGGCCAGATGCGCCAGCACGCGGAACTCGATCTGCGAGTAGTCAGCCGAGATCAGCAGGTGGCCCGGTTCGGCAATGAACGCGCGTCGGATCTCGCGGCCGAGGGGGGTGCGGATCGGAATGTTCTGCAGGTTCGGATCGCTGCTGCTCAGGCGCCCGGTAGCGGCGACCGCCTGATTGAACGAGGTATGCACGCGCCCCGTGCCAGGGTGGACCAGCTGCGGCAGGGCATCGATGTATGTCCCCTTCAGCTTCATCAGCTGTCGCCACTCCAGAATCTGGCGGGGCAGCTCGTGAGTCAAGGCCAGTTCCTCGAGCACTTCGACCGCCGTCGACGGCGCCCTGGACGTGCCGGTCCGCTTCAGCACCGGGAGCTGCAGCTTGTCGAACAGAATTTCTGCCAGCTGTTTCGGCGAGTTGATGTTGAACTCGCCGCCCGCCGCCGTGAAGATTGCGGCCGATCGTTGCGCCAGGTCGCGTTCGAGCGCCTGCGATTGCAGGGCGAGCGCCGGCGTGTCGATGCGCACGCCCGCCTGCTCGATGGCCATCAACACCGGGACGAGCGGCAGTTCAATCGAGCGGTAGACGTCGGCGAGCTGGTGACGCTCGAGAGCGTCGCGCAGAATCGGCGACAGCTGGGTGACGAGGTCGGCGCGCTCGCAGGCATAGGTCAGCACCGCGTCCACCGGCACGTCGGCCAGCGACATCGCCTTGACGCCCTTGCCGCAGACGTCCTCGACGGTGAGCGCCTTGTAGCTGGTGTGCTCGAGCGCGAGGTCCTCGAGCGGATGCGCTGACGTGGCATCGAGCAGATAGCTGGCCAGCATCGTGTCGAGGCCAAGCCCGCGCAGCGTGACCCCATGGCGGGCCAGGACGATCGCGTCGAACTTCAGATCGTGGCCGTCCTTGATGACGGAGTTGTCTTCGAGGAGCGGGCGCAGGAGGTCGAGTGCGACATCGACGCGAAGGCTCTCGACACTATCGAGGCCACGATGCCCGACCGGCACGTAGTCGGCGTCGTGGGTGGCCGCAGAAAACGACAGGCCGACGATCGCCGTCTGCATGGCGGTTGTCGTCTCGGCGATGACGCGCAGGCCGAAGCGGCCTGCGGTTCGCAGCCGCTCGGCCACGGCACGCACGCCGTCGGCGCTGTTGACGATCCGGTACTGGCGATTGACGGTGTCGGCGGTTGGTGCGTATTCCTTGGCCAGCGCGCGGAATCCGAGTTCGTTGAAGATGTCGAAGCAGGCGATGCGCGATCCGCCCTGATAGCGGAATCGTTCCGGATCGAACTCGACCGGCACGTCAACGCGGATCTGCGCCAGCTCACGGCTTTGACGCGCCGTATCGGCATGCGCGAGCAGCCCTTCCCGATAGCGCTTGTTCTTGACCTCGGCGGCGTGCGCCAGCAGATGGTCGAGCGTGCCGTACTGCACGATCAGATCGCGCGCGCCCTTCTCGCCAACACCGGGGACGCCCTTGATGTTGTCGATGGTGTCGCCCATCAGTGCCAGCACGTCGACGACTTGATCGGGCGCGACCCCGAACTTCTCCTTCACGCCCTCGGCGTCGTACCAGGTGCCGTCGTCGCGCGGGTTGTAGACCCGGACGCCGTTCCCGACGAGCTGATAGAAGTCCTTGTCCATCGTCACGATGGCGACGTCGAAGCCGGCCGCCGACGCCTTCATCGTCAACGTGCCGATGACATCGTCAGCTTCGTAGCGTTCGGAGGTCAGAATCGGCACGCCGAGTGCTTCACAGGCCGCGTGCACCATTGTGATCTGCTGCGCAAGTTCGTCGGGCATCGGGGCGCGATGCGCCTTGTAGTCGTCGACGAGATCGTCGCGAAACGTGCGCCCCGGCAGGTCGAACGAGGCGGCGATGAACTGCGGTGTGTGCTCGTTGAACAGCTTGCGAAGCATGTTCACGAAGATGTAGACCGCGTTGGTCGGTGCGCCGTGCGAGTTGCGGAGCAACCCGCCCTCGGCCGTACGCACCGGAGCGAAGAACGCCCGATACATCTGCGAACTGCCGTCAATGAGGAAGACGAGTGGGCGTGCAGACATCAGAGGCAGGAAATTATTACTATATCATTGAGCCACATGCGGATCGGCGCGGCGCTCGCGCTGCTGGCCGCGCTGCTGTGCGCGGCGCCCGCCTGCAGTCGCGGCGATTTCTTCAGACAGCACGAGTACGAGGAAGAGATCTTTCTGTCGCTCGACGGATCGGCCACGGTCTACGTCAACAGTTCCATCGCCGCCCTCAATGCCTTGCGCGGCACCTCGTTCGACACCGGGGAATCTGCTCAGGTCGATCGCGACGCCATTCGGCAACTGTTCACTTCGCCAATTACCACCGTCACGCGGACGCCGAGTCTGTCGCGGCGCGCCGGCCGACGCTTCGTGCATGTCCGCCTCGATGTGGCGCAGATCGATCGACTCGGCCAGGCGCCGCCGTTCTCGTGGTCGTCGTATCGACTGACGCGTGACGGCGCCCTCGTGACGTTCACCCAGCATGTTGGAGCCAGCGCCGGCAAGGACGTCGGCGACGTCGGGTGGACCGGCACAGAGACCGTGTCATTCCGCGCGCACCTGCCGAGCACGGTCATCTATCACAACGCGGGCCCCGAAGGGCTGCGGCGCGGGAACATTCTCGTCTGGGAACAGTCGCTGGCCGGCCGGCTGAAGGGCGAGCCGCTCGACCTCGAGGCGCGAATGGAATCGCAGTCGATCCTCTCACGCACGCTCCTGCTGTTCGGCGCGACGGCGATCGTGGTCGCCGCGATGTTTGCGGCGATCATCTGGTGGGTGTCGAAGAAGGGGGCTCGGCCCTCGACTCCGCTCGGGCCGCCCTGAGCAGGGTCGAAGGGCGGGGCTAGGGGCTCGGGACTAGGTCCGTCGGCGGCCCCCGCCGGCGGCGCGCTTCGGTTCCTCGGCGTCGGCTTTGGCCGGTGCGGTTTTCTTCTTCCCGGCAGAAATCGTGTCGAGACTCTTGCGCAGGGCTTCCATGAGGTTGACCACCTTGGGCGGCGCCTC
>CADEEX010000149.1:0-3967 GCA_902826465.1 uncultured Acidobacteriota bacterium | reverse complement strand
GCGTCGATGATTTCGCGCAGGCCTTCCTGGTATTCGTCCTTGTAGCTCTCGAAGTCGAGCTCGCCCTCGAAGGTCGCCATCACCTGTTGCGCAAGCTTGACCTCCGCAGGTTTGACGCTCGAGGGCATGTCGGCGAGCTCATCGATCTGATCCATGCTGCGAATCTCGCTCGCGTGGCGGAGCGTGTACATCACAAGTCCCTGCTCGCGCGGCTGCACCTTGATCAGGTACTCGCGTCCGTAGAGCGCGACCTTGCCGATGCCGGCCTTGCCCTTCATGCCTTCGCGGATCACGGCGAACGCCTCTTTGGCCACAGGCCCATCGGGTGCCAGATAGTACGGTCGCTCGAGGTAGATCGGATCGATGGCATCGTCGTCCGTAAACTGCTCGAGGTTGATCACGCGGGTCGATTCGACGTGCACCTTGTCGAGGTCTTCCTCGCCAACGACGACGTAGCGGCCCTTTTCGAACTCGTAGCCCTTCACGATCTCTGTGTTAGGGACTTCACGCTCGCAGTGCGAGCACCAGCGCTTCTGCTGAATGCGCGTCTGACACTCGGCGTGCAACTGGTTGAAGCTCAGGGTGGCGCCGGAGTCGGTGGCGGGGAACACCTTGATCGGAATGTTCACCAGACTGATTTTGAGATAGCCCTTCCAGGTTGAGCGAGCAGCCATAGGTGTAGGTTCAGCGTTCCGGTGGGGGCACAATCGATTCGTCGGTCTTGACGTCGAACCGTCGGAAGTTGGCGTAGGTCGCCGCACCTTCCACGCGCTGGTTGTTCAGGCGATTGAAGTACGTCTCGTGCATTTCAACTGGCACCGGGACGTCGACGCCGACCTGAGCGCCGTAAGCGACGTGCACCGCCGCGGTCAGCGTGAAATCGTCGACGACGAGCTCCGACATCATCACTTCGCCGCCGGGCACGGTAATCCAGAAGCGCCCGTGCGACTTGAGGTTCTTCCCCTGCGGCGTCGTGATCAGCGAGCGAATCTGCGTTTCGTTGAAGCTC
This sequence comes from uncultured Acidobacteriota bacterium, assembly GCA_902826465.1. GTDB lineage: Bacteria > Acidobacteriota > Vicinamibacteria > Vicinamibacterales > CAVVIG01 > CADEEX01. Next base: position 2,958 of record CADEEX010000149.1, on the reverse strand, counting down.
ACGACGACCGCGCCAGGGGGTGGCGTGAAGGCCGCGCTCTTCGGCAGCGCCGGCCCGGTGTCGTCGGTCACCATCTTGAACTCGAAGCCGCTCTGAGCCCCGCGTTCGAGCACGAACAGGGCAAACACCGGCAGGTTGATGTTCCGTTCGACGTCGCCGATGTTGTAGCGCGTGCTTTCTTTGGCGATCTTGGCCGCCTGCGATTCCTTCGACTTCGAGGTGTCGAGGAACAGCTTGGCCAGCCGGTCGTTGCGGTCGCGGACCGGCCGGCCGTCGACCTCGAAGACGTCGCGGAACTGCATCCAGGTATCAGTGCCGGCGGGCCGCACGAGCAGCAAGTCTGACTTCAACGTCCGGTGCGTCGGTCCCTTGGCCATCGTCATCCGGTAACCGAAGCGGTTCACCATGATGACGTCCTGCACGTACGACTCTTCGACCACCATGCCGGTGAGCTTGTCGCCGTACTGGTCGATATAAGTGGCCGCGCGCGACAGGACGGCTGGCAACGGCCAGTCCGTGGTCTGCGCGCTCGGGACCACCGCGAGCAGGGCGAAAAGACATGCGGCCGACAGCCAGCGCATATACCGCCGACTGTAAATGCGGCCCTGCCGAATTGCAAGAAAGTCGAACTAGATCTCGGCGACGACCGCCTTGGACAATTCGGCCGTGGTGGCCTTGCCGCCCAGATCAGGGGTGCGGATCCTGCCCCCGCCGATCACGCGCTCAACCGCGCCCAGAATCCTGTCGTGAACGTCACGATGGCCCAGGTGGTCGAACATCTGCGCCGCCGCCCAGATCGCGCCAATCGGATTGGCGATCCCCTTGCCCGCGATGTCTGGTGCAGAACCGTGAATCGGCTCGAACATCGATGGGAACGTCCGTTCCGGGTTGATGTTCGCGCCGGGTGCGATACCCAGGCTCCCGGAAATGGCCGACCCGATGTCGGTGAGGATGTCGCCGAACAGGTTCGAGCAGACAATCACGTCGAGCGATGCCGGGTTGGTGACCATGCGCGCGGCGATGGCGTCGACGTGGTACTTGCGGTACTCGACGGTCGGATAGTCTCTGGCGACGATGTCGGCGACCTCGTCCCAGAGCACCATCGCATGCCGGAGCGCGTTCGATTTGGTGGCGCTCGCGATCATCTTGCGGGGGCGCCTCGAGGCGACCTCGAATCCGTACCGCAGGATGCGTTCAATGCCGGTGCGCGTGAAGAGTCCCGTCTGCTCGGCGACCTCGTGCGGCGTGCCGACGTGGATGCGGCCGCCGAGGCCTGAGTATTCGCCTTCCGAGTTCTCGCGCACGCAGACCATGTCGATATCGGCCGAGGTGCGATTGGCGAGCGGTGACACAAGTCCTGGCAGGAGCCGCATCGGGCGCAGGTTCACGTACTGCTGGAAGCGCTGGCGCAGCGGCAGGAGTAGTTCCCAGACCGCGATGTGATCCGCGACCTTGGGATCGCCGATCGCGCCAAGGTAGATGGCGTCGAACGTCGCGGCGCGCTCGAACCCGTCGACGTCCATCATGCGTCCGTGCTTCAGGTAGTAGTCGCAGCCCCAGGGAAGCTCGGTCCATTCGATGGTGATGCTGCTGCCCTTGATGGCGGCTTCAATAGCGGCCAACCCTGCGGGAACGACTTCCTTGCCGATGCCGTCGCCGGCCAGAATCGCGATCTTGTATGTGCGTGCGCTGCTCATGAGAGTCCTTGAAAAGAGGCTAAAATCCAACCCTAGATTCTATCCACACCCACGGTCCCAGAGGGTTCCCATGTCCAAGACCGCATCCTTCCTCGCTGTTCTGTGCCTCGCCGCGACCGCGTGTTCGAGTCCGGAGTCGAAGCCGTCCACTGACAGTGTTCCCGGACCGACGCCATTCACGCAGCGGACGCCGATCGGTGAGCTGCCCGACGTCGACGTCGAGCAGGTGCTGGCCCATGCCACGGTGCTGTCGTCCGATCAGTATGAAGGGCGGGGCCCCGGCACCAAGGGTGAAGAGCAGACGGTCGCCTACCTGACAGATCAGTTCCGGAAGATTGGGCTCAAGCCTGGCAATCCCGATGGCACCTACATTCAGAAAGTGCCGCTCGTGGGCATCACGCCGACGCCCGCCTCGTTGACCTTCAAGAAGGGGACCGAGCTGAAGTCACTCCGCTGGAAGGACGACGTCGTGGCCTGGACGAAGCACGTGGCCCCGTCGGCGTCGATGGACGATTCGGAGCTGGTGTTTGTCGGCTATGGCGTGGTGGCGCCGGAGTTTCAGTGGGACGACTACAAAGGGCTCGACGTCAAGGGCAAGACGCTCGTGATGCTGGTCAACGATCCGCCGGTCACCGAATCGGGGAGCGACTCTGCGCTTGATGCCAGGGTGTTCGGTGGCAAGGCGATGACCTACTACGGTCGGTGGACCTACAAGTACGAGATCGCCGCAGAGAAGGGCGCGGCCGGCGTGCTGCTGATTCACGAAACTGAACCAGCGGGCTATCCGTTCGATGTCGTGCAATCGAAGGTGTCAGAACAGTTCGACCTGGTGACGCCAGACAAGAACATGAGCCGCGTCAACATCGAGGCGTGGATCACACTCGATCAGGGAAAGGCGCTGCTGCAGATGGGCGGCCAGGACTTCGAGACGTTGAAGAAGCAGGCCGCGACGCGCGATTTCACGCCGGTGCCGCTCGGTGTCCGTGCGTCGATGACGATCAAGAACACGCTGCGCACCATCGACTCCAAGAACGTGGTCGCGAAGCTCGAAGGCAGCGATCCGCAGGTGAAGGGCGAGTACATCGTCTACACAGCGCATTGGGATCATCTGGGTGTCGGGCCGGCGGTGAATGGCGACACGATCTACAACGGCGCCAAGGACAATGCGGTGGGCACGGGTGGGCTGATCGAGATTGCCCGCGCGTTTACCAAGCTCCAGACACCGCCGCGTCGCTCGATTCTCTTTCTTGCAGTCACCGCC
>CADEEX010000148.1:4882-9286 GCA_902826465.1 uncultured Acidobacteriota bacterium | reverse complement strand
CCAAGGGCGTCGACACGCCGCTCCGCTACGCCTACGCCTCCGCCGAACCTGGCTTCTTCGACAAGACCACAGACGACATCCGCGTGCTGCTGAGCGACGTGCCGCTGGCCGAGGAGGCGCGCAAGGACGTGTTCGCGCTCTCGAGCCTTGCCCGCCGCACCGACGCGCATATCGTGGAGGTGACGCTCAACGCGACGGCCGAGCCGATCTCCGGCGCCATCTACGCCCCCGAATTCAACGGCATGCTCTCGCTCACAGGCATGCACCGCTTCGAGCAGACCCGGCTCGATCGCACTGGCATCAGCGGTCAGATGCACACGCGCGCGGCCGGACAGATTGCCCAGGTGACCTACGCATATTCGGCCACCTTCAGTGCCACCATTGTCCGCCCGCCGACGCCAGAGGAAGTGGCGGCGTCCATCAGCACTCCTGCCGGCGTGGCCGCCGCCCGCTACGTTGCCGCCGTCACGCGCGGCCCGCTCAGCGTGTTTCTCACCACGCTCTCTGCCTCAACCACGGCGGGCTATGCCGGAAGCGCCGGTGCAGCGAAGCTGGCAGCGTTGCGCAAAGAGATGCCCGGCGACAGCCGTGTGACGCTGGTCACGTCCACCTCCGCCACAACCGCGACGGCCACGGTGCAGGGGCACGAGGGCGCCCTCGTGATTGAGTACGAGTTGCTGATGGTGCTCGAAAGCGGCGCCTGGAAAGTGACGTACTAACAGGACGTTCCGCAATTTCCCACTTCGTCCCACGGCGACGCTCTGCGCCCGGCAGAACTTCGGCGTCGCATTGCCGATTCCACACACGAAGGAGATCGCACCGAGACATGCACTTCCGTAGCGTGCCGGACCAGTCCATGCAACTGGAGCCGGCGTACGCCAAACTGGCCGAACGCCTTCGGATGGCGTTTCGTCGTTGCCCGTCGCTGTCGCTCACCGTTTTCCAAACGGCAGATTGGCTCGAACTCGACGATGCGCTGAGCAATCGCGTGCTCGAGGCGCTGGCGTCAGAGGGCGTGATCGAGCGTGGCGATGACGATCGCTATCGCCTGCTCCTGAAGCACTAACCGACATGCGCCGAGTGTTCCGCCGCCTGTTTGTCGCCGCGACGCCGCGTCGCGATTCAGCCCCATCGCTCTGGTGCCGCGCCTGGCTGCCGATTGCGCTGGTGCTCTGGGTGGGTGGCCTCGGTGTTGGGCTCGAGGCGCTCTGGTCGTACTCGTACACGCCCGGCCCCGCGGCTCAGGCGCCGTCACAATTTCCACAGCAGTCGATGGTGACGCTCGACGCCACGCGTCCGACGCTGATGATGTTTCTGCACCCGCAGTGCAGTTGCTCGCAGGCCTCACTGCACGAACTGGACGTCCTGCTGTCGCGTGCCCCAGGGCGAATCGCCGTCAAGGCCGTGATGGCACCCGATCCGGATCCTGCGTCAGGGACCGGCGCCGATCTTCGAGCGCAGGCGCGCACGCTGCGTGCCGTTGAGGTCGTGTCCGACGACGAGGGCCAGATGGCGTTGGCGTTTGGCGCGCAGGTCTCCGGTCAGGTGCTGGTGTACGACCCGAGTGGAGCCCTGGTGTTTGCCGGCGGCATCACGTCCGCGCGCGGTCATGAGGGCGACAACGACGGCCTCGACACGGCGGTGGCCATCGCGCAGGGCCGTGCCACCGCCGGGCGGCAGACGCCGGTCTTCGGCTGCCTGCTCGGGACAGCGTCGAGTCCAGTGCCTCCTGGAGGATCATCGTGACGGCGCCGCGTCAGATCGGGGCGCCGGTCGACCAGAGCGGTCATCTCCTGGCGCAGTTGCAGCTCGAGGGATGGCGGAAGACCGATCGCCTGTTCGCGGTGTTGCTCCCACTGCAGTGGTTGCTCTCGGTGGCACTCGCGCTGTGGGTGTCGCCGCAGGTCTGGGACGGGATGGTCAGCCGCCTGCATCCCCATGTCTCGTCGGCCGTCGTGCTCGGCGGCGTCATCAGTGCGTTGCCGGTCGCGCTGGCGCTGCTCCGGCCAGGCGCGACGTCCACGCGTTTCTCGATTGCGGTCGCGCAGATGCTGATGTCGTCGTTGCTCATCCACCTGACCGGTGGGCGCATCGAGACGCATTTCCATGTATTCGGGTCGCTGGTGTTCCTCGCCCTGTATCGCGACTGGCGGGTCGTCGTTGCGGGCACCATGCTGGTGGCGGTCGACCACTGGGTGCGTGGTGCCTTCTGGCCGCAATCCCTCTACGGCAGCGACATCGGCGCGACGTGGCGTTTCGCTGAGCACGCGGCGTGGATCGGGTTCGAAGACGTGGTGCTGGTGCTGTATTGCGTGCGCAGCACGCGCGAGCAGCAGGAGGTGGCCTCACGCCGTGTTGACGTCGAGACCATTCGCGACCGCTATCAGGCCATGGTGGAGCACGCAGGTGAAGGCATTGTCGTGTTCGATGCCGGCACCCTCGAGATTCTCGAGTTCAACGCCGCGTTCTCCACGTGCCTGGCCGAATCGCCGGAGCGGCTGCAGGGCGCCGTGCTGACCAAGTCCGTGATCGGTGGCGATCCCGACGTGCCCTTCGAGGCCGAAATCGCCGCGCTTCTGGCTGGCGGCCGCGCGGTCACGACCGAGCGCGTGCTCCATCGCGCCGATGGTGTCGCCGTGCATGTCTCGTGCAGCTTCAGTCCGGCGGAGTACGGCGATCGGCCGGCGGTGTGCGGCATTGTCCGGGACATTGGTGCGCGGAAGCTGATGGAAGAGGAGCTGGCGCAGGCGCGCGACGCCGCGCTCGAGTCGGCGCGGCTCAAGTCGGAGTTTCTCGCCAATATGAGCCATGAGGTGCGCACGCCAATGAACGGTGTCCTCGGCATGGCGGGTCTGCTGCTCGATACGAAGCTCGATCACGAGCAACGCGAATTCGTGCAGACGATCGAGACCAGCGCGTCGGCCCTGCTGCACATCATCAACGAAATTCTCGATTTCTCGAAGGTGGACGCCGGCAAGCTCGAACTCGAAGCCACCCCGTTCGACATCCGCGAAACCGTCGAGAATGTGGCCGACCTGCTGGCCACGAAAGCGCAGTCGAAAGGCCTCGAGATCGCCTCGCTGGTCGAGTCCGACGTGCCGTCGCACCTGCGCGGCGACGCTGGCCGGCTGCGCCAGGTGATGCTGAATCTGGTCGGCAACGCGGTCAAGTTCACCGACCATGGGAACGTGACGATTCGCGTGTCGGTGCAGGAAGAGCAGGACGGGCAGATGTGCCTGTGCTTCGAAGTGCACGACACCGGCATCGGCGTTCCGACCGAGGCCCACTCGCGTCTGTTTCAACCGTTCACGCAGGTAGACGGTTCGACGACCAGGCGTTACGGCGGCACTGGACTGGGGCTCGTGATCAGCAAGCGGCTCGTCGAGCTGATGGGCGGAGAGATTGGCGTCACGAGCGAGCCAGGGCACGGCTCGACGTTCTGGTTTACGGCGCGCCTCGGCAAGCCCGCGGTCGCTGCGGCGCAGGGGCCGCGTTTCGACCTGTCCCGGCTGCGCGCCCTCGTCGTCGACGACAACGAGGTTGTGCGCGGTCTACTCAAACATCGCCTGAGTGGGTGGAAGGTGCCGGTCCAGACGGTGGCGAATGGCGCCGGCGCGCTCGCGTCCCTTCACGCCGCGGTCGTCGCGGGCGATCCGTTCAAGGTGGTGCTGGTCGATCGTGACCTGAACGAGCTCGACGGCCTGACGCTGATTCGGCAGATCCACGACGAGCCGGCATTCGAGAAGCTGCCCATCATCCTGATGAGCCCGATGGGTGGCGGCGCGGGCGCCAGCGTCGGCGAAGACGACGCGATTGCGCGCCTGTCGAAGCCGCTCAAGATGAAGCCGCTGCTCGAGAGTCTCGAGCGGGTGGCCGAGGGCACGCGCGCCAGCTGGTTGCCCCATCGTCCGGCGGCGGCGAAGCCCGTCGTGCCGACAGGGCCGATGGCGCGGGTGCTGGTCGCGGAAGACAATCCGACGAATCAGAAGGTGATCCTCGCGCAGTTGAAGCAGCTTGGCTGCACGGCTCTGGCCGTGGCCAATGGACGCGAAGTGTTGCCGGCACTCGAGACCGCGCCTTACGACCTCATCCTGATGGATTGCCAGATGCCGCAGATGGACGGCTTCGAGGCCACGCGTGCCGTCCGCGCCAGCCATGGGCCGATCGCGCGCGTGCCGATCATTGCGATGACCGCCAACGCGCTCACCGCTGATCGCGCCAAGTGCCTTGCGGCCGGGATGGACGACTATGTGAGCAAGCCGGTCAAGCTCGATGTCCTGCGCCGGCTGTTGATCTCGTGGCGCGGTGGCCGCATGAGTGGCGGCATTCGCGAACTCGAACGTCCGGCCTGACTCGAGGCGCTGAACGATCGACCGCCGACTGTCGACTGCCGACGGTCGACTG
>CADEEX010000148.1:0-4782 GCA_902826465.1 uncultured Acidobacteriota bacterium | reverse complement strand
TGACTCGAGGCGCTGAACGATCGACCGCCGACTGTCGACTGCCGACGGTCGACTGGTAGACTCCCCATATGTCTGCAGCGTCGGAGATGGCTCGGGCTCTGCCGGCGCCGCACCTTCGGCCATTCGTGCGCGAGTACGTCGGCTGGTGGGATTTCGCGTCGGGGACGGTCTGCAGACGCGAACCTCCAGGCGACCTCATACCCGTGATCATCAATTTCGGGTCGCCGGTCAGGATCTACGGCAACGCTGCACAGACCATCTGGCAGGACTTCGGCAGCTTCACCACTGGTCTGTTCGACACCTACGCACTGGTGCGGACGTCGGCAGGATCGGGCGGACTGCAGATCAATCTCACGATTGCTGGCGCACGCCTCGTGCTCGGCCGTCCGCTCGGTGAGCTGCTGAACAGGGCGGTGTCGCTGGACGATCTGTTCGGCCGTGCCGCCGATCGCCTCGCCGATCGGCTCCATGACGCTCCAGACTGGGCGTCACGATTCGCGATCGCCGAAGCGGAAATCACCAGACGCCTTGCCGCCACGCCCCCGCCGCCAGCGGCGGTGATGGCGTCGGCCGCGCGCCTTCTCCGGACGGCGGGGCAGCTCGCCATCGGCTCACTCGCGGCAGACGCCGGATGCAGCCAGAAACACCTCGTGGCCCAGTTCACCCGCGAACTTGGCGTCACGCCGAAGGTGCTGGCGCGGGTACTGCGCTTCGATCGGGCCGTGGCGCAGATCAGGCGTGGTCGCCCTCGCCTGATCGACATTGCCCACGACTGTGGCTACTACGACCAGTCACACTTCGATCGCGACTTCCGCCGGTTTGCCGGCGTGACCCCGTCAGGCTTCCAGGAAGAAGTCCTGGGCGCCGGTGGTGGCCGCGTGGCCGACCGGTAAAATTCGTCCAAGACGAGCCCTGCCGCGGCCCGCTACGCTGCCGGCTGGAGGTCATGCCATCCATGACGAAGACTGCCGACGCCCGCATCGTTCCAGTGTTCCGCTATCAGCACGCCGAGGCCGCGCTGACGTGGCTGTCACGTGCCTACGGTTTCGCGACTCACGAAGTATTCAAGGGGGAATCTGACACCGTGGCGCACGCCGAGACGCGTTTCGGCCCGAGCGCAATCGCCATCAGTTCCGCCGGTGCTGCGGCTGCCTCCAATCCGTGGTCGGCCGTTCGCTACGGCCTCTATGTCTGTCTCGGCGATGTCGACGGCCTGGCGGCGCGGGCGGCCTCGGAGGACGCCGTCGTGGCGCAACCGCTGCGCGACATGGACTACGGCGCTCGCGAGACGTCGCTTCGTGATTCCGAGCAGCACCTGTGGAGTTTTGGCTCCTACCCGATGGGCGATCCCGGCGGCCCGCCGACGTTGTTTGCAGGACTCCACTACGGCGACGGCAGGAAGGCGATCGACTTCCTGCAGCGCGCCTTCGGCTTCGGCCGCGGGCTCACCGTTGACGGAGAGCGCGGCGAGATCGACCATGCGGAACTGTGGCTCGGACGAGACGCCGTGATGGTCAGTGCATCGCCGAAGGGTAGCGGCTTCTGGGGCGAACACACCCAGTGTACGTATGGCTATGCGCCGGATGTCGAGGCCCATCATGCGAGGGCGCAGGCGGCAGGCGCAACGATTCTTCAGCCGCCGCACGACACTCCGTACGGCGCCCGCACCTACTATTCGCTCGACGTTGAAGGGTTTCTCTGGAGCTTCGGCACGTATCGGCCCGAAAAGCCGGGGACAGGGACGGGGACAGGGCGCTAGGACCCGTGGACCCGTGGACCTGTGGACCTGTGGACCTATTTCCGTTTCGGGTAGTAGACCGCGTCGGAGGGGAGCGGGTCGACCTGGTAGTCGAGCGATTTGAACGGATAAGCGGGTCGTGGCTTCGAGTTGATGTACGCGGCGACGTGCTGCGAATCTTCGTCACTCAAACTGCCTGGGTCGAGATAGGGCATCGCGTAGCGAATGATGCCGGCCAGTGTGTAGATCCGCGCGGCGCCCGCGCCATCGTTCCACGAGTCGGGCCCCCACAGCGGCCCGGCCTTCCGGTCGCCGACGGCGACGCCTTGGCCATCTGCGCCGTGACAGGAGACGCACCGGTCGGTGTAAATCTGCTCGCCCTTCGAACGGTTCAGCGCATTCAAGGGCACCAGCGTTGCCGGCGCCAGGGTGTTCCGGCCTCGCGACGACGGGTTCGTGCCCATCGTCGCCCCGCGCGACAGCCACGTCAGGTACGCGGAGATCGCCAGGACCTCTCTGGAGGTTGGTGTGGGCAAGGCCGGGTCGTCCGCCGGGTTGGCCACCGCGCTGTCCGACGCCAGCCGGCCGGTGGCGTTCTGGCTTCGCAGGAAGCAGTCGACGATGCGGTCGCCGAGACTGATGAGTCGACCCGCGCGGCGGTTGTACTCGGGAAACATGCCGGCGACGCCGACCAGCGGCATCGCGCGTTCGCGCTGCCCACCGTTCAGATGGCAGTTGTTGCACGACATCTTGCCCGGCGCGAATCGTGGCGCCTCGCCGGGCGTGTTCGTGAAGATCCGGTAGCCCCACTTAATCTCGCGCGAGAGCGTCGAGTCGTCGAGCCGTGTGTCGAGCAAGGGGTTCTTCGGATAGTCCCAGGCCGTCACCATCGTCATGCGGGCGGGCACCAGGCCGTTGACCAGCGGATAGCGAAACGTCTGGCGGATCGACGAGGGCGTCGGCGCCGAGCAGGCGGAGAGGGTGGCGGCCGTGAGCAGCCCGACCGAGAAATGACGGAGAGATTTCATGGACGCCTAACGGGTATCGCGATAGTGTAGCGGTACTTTTCCCGGTCGTTCGACCGGAGTACAGGAGTTTTATGAGCACGAGTGAACGGCCCTCCAGGCGTTCGTTCTTTGCGCGGATCGGGAGCGGGGCGGTGGCGTTTGGCGCGGCGTTCGGCGCCCAGGCCGCCTCGGCCCAGACGCCGGCGCCCGCCGGGCGCTTCATTCCCGCGACGCACGCCCTTGACGATTGGTTCGATCAGGCACCTGGCAAGCACCGCCTCTATCTCGACACGACCACGGTCGATGGCATGGCCCACGCCGTGTTCTGGTCCAACAACTTCCTGAATGCCAGCCGCACCGGCTACGAGCTGACCGACGCCGATTCGGCGATCGTGATTGGCGCGCGGCACGAGTCGACGCCGTTCGCGTTTACCGATGCCATGTGGAAGAAATACGGCCGGGCGCTGGCGGAACACGCCGTCTTCACGGACCCGACGACGAAGACGGTGCCGGTGCTGAATGCCTTGCAGGCGGCCGACTACCGAACGCTGCCGAACCGCGGCGTCGTGATGGATGCCGTGCTGAAGCGCGGCGTCCGGCTCGCGGTCTGCTCCCTGGCGACCAGGGCGATTGCCGGCGCGGCGGCGCGGCAAACCGGTGGTGCGGTTGACGACATCAACAAAGAGCTCGTTGCGAACCTGGTGCTCAACGCACATATGGTCCCGGCGGGCATCATCGCCTTGAGCCGCGCGCAGGAGCGCGGGTTCACCTTCAACTACGTCGCCTAGGAGCCAGACCCATGACATCACGAATCGCCACCCTCAAGACGACGCTCGGCATGCTCGCGATCGCGCTGCTCTCGGCCGTGCCGGCCGGTGCCCAGGTCACCAAGGAAACGGTGCCTGGCATCAGCAACTTCTCGAAGCTCGACACGACGATCGCGTGCGCCGGTGCCACGACGCCGGCGGCCGTCGCCGACATCAAGCGGCTTGGTTATGCGTCCATCATCAACCTGCGGATGCCGACTGAGCAGGGCGCGCAGCCCGAAGCCGAGGCCGCGGCGGCGAAGGCGGCCAACATCCGCTACGTTGCGCTGCCGTTCAACACCGCGGCGCCCGATCCTGCGGTCGTCGACACGTTCATCAAGGAAGTGACCGCGCCGGCCAACCAGCCGGTGTTCGTGCACTGCGCGAGCGCCAACCGCGCGTCGGCGCTGTGGATGATTAAGCGCCTGACGGTCGACGGTTGGGACTCCGAGCGCGCCGGCACCGAAGCCGCCGCCCTGGGGCTGACCAGCGCGCCGCTCAAGGCGTTCGCCCTCGACTACGCTGCCAAGCACCCCGCTCGTCGCTAACTCCTCAGAAAACAGACATCTTTGTAGTCCCAGGATCGACACGCACATTTGTGTCGACCCTGGGGCCACCGTGCCGTCGTTGGCCCCGCCTTCCCGCGGTTCGCGGACCGATCCAAGGGCCACGTCGGTCGTCTCGGTTGACGAAATCCTACATGAATGTCTGCCGACCGCAGACCCCAGACTGAATTGTCAGCCCGCACGGGCCAGGCACCCTCGAAGCATTTCGTGCGGATGCCGCCTGTTGCTGGCGATATTGCTGGGAATTTCAGCGGTTTCGTGACTTTGGCCGTGCTGGCTCCTCTCTTGCAGTCTCACTGCGCATCACAGCACACCGCTGGCTGTAACGCGTCTGACGCCAACGCAGCGAGTGGTCTGTGCAATCGCTCTGGTTCCCGGGGGGGACGCCTGAAGGCGTCTGAGGCCAGGGCGAGGTGATTCCAGTCGGCATTGCGCCGGCGGTCAAGAGATCTTCGAGGAGGAGCCTACGTGTACTCACTGACAACTGCGTCCCGAGTGTTCGGCAAGACCACATGCGCGGCACTCGCCGCGGCGACCCTGTTATTCGGCGCGCCCTCACAGGTGTTCGCCCAGGACGATCCGGCGAAGGAGCCCGCGGCGTTCCTGAAAGACGTCGAGCTGTTCGGCTACGCCGACTTCTATTACAACTACTTCTCGAACAAGCC
>CADEEX010000147.1 GCA_902826465.1 uncultured Acidobacteriota bacterium | reverse complement strand
GATGATGTGGCGGGCGCCGTCAGGCGCGAAGCGACGCATCACCGCCAGCGCCCCCTGGGTTGACCCTGGAAAATAGGTCAGATCCGGCTTTGACGCATCCAGAATTGCCTGCAGCGTCAGGGTACCGTGCTCAAACACATTGACGAAGCTCTGATGAGCGGCATCGTAAGGGAAGAGCGCCGCACGAATGGGAACTGCGCCGGCGACGGCTTCCACTTCGCCGACCAGCCGTACAGACTGTCGCTCTGGCAACGGTTGCAGCTCCAGCCAACGCACAGACGTGCTTGCCGCTGATCCGATACGAAGCCGACCAGCGAACACCCCAAAGATGTCTGCGCGATGTTCGCTGAGATACGACGCGTCCATCAACAGCGTTGGATTGTCGATCTCGAGATCGTGGGCAAGGTCGAAAGCGTGCGCGACCAGGGTGAGGTCGATTCTGGTGCTGCGGATGTGAACGTCGAGATATGTGAACGGCACCGGATGCGCGTCGGCCCTTGCCGAGAGAAACGCAATCAGAACGAACATCCACGAGTGTTGCCACTGCCGCTTGAACATCACATCCCGTGCTGCGGCCAATGGTAACGTATCGAGGCGACGCCGTTGCCACCGATCCACTCCGTCAACGACGCCCACGACCCGCGACTGTCAGACTACCGTGCCGTCTCTCGGCCATCGCTGGCAGCCGAGCGTGGCCTCTACGTCGCCGAGGGGCGCCTTGTGGTCGAGCGGGTGATCGCCGCGCAGCCCACTGCCGTGCGGTCGCTTCTCCTCAACCCCGCGGCGTTTGCGGCACTTGAGACCGCCACATCCTCATTGCCGGAAGCGACTCCGGTGTACGTCGGGCCTCCGTCGTTGTTTGAAGCGTTGACCGGCGTCGATATTCATCGGGGGTGCCTGGCGATCGTCGAACGGCCTCGCGAGCCAGCCATCGAGGAGCTCATCGCCTCGTCTCACTTGATGGTGGGGCTTGAAGATTGCGGCAACGCTGACAACATGGGCGCGGTGTTCCGCAACGCGGCGGCCTTTGGCGTGGACGCCTTGGTGCTCTCCCCTGGCTGCTGTGACCCGCTGTATCGAAAATCCGTCCGGACATCGATGGCGGCTGTGTCGACGATGTCCTGGGCTCGAGCCAGCAACTGGCTCGCCACTCTGGACGGTTTTCGGACAGCAGGAATCGTGCTGATTGCGCTGACACCGCGGTCACCGGCCCTGACACTCGACGAGTTTGCCGACATGCCGCGGCCCGACCGACTTGCGCTTCTCGTGGGTTCCGAAGGCGACGGGCTGAGCGATGCGGCGCTGGCACGTGCTGATCATCGTGTGCGGATCCCGATGACGCGATCGGTCGACTCGCTGAATCTTGCGGTGTCGACTGGCATCGTGCTGTCGCGATTGAGCGGACCGTCTATCTCTGGTACAAGATAAGGTTCCGTGGCCGAGATTCCTGTCGAATACGCATCCGAGCGCAAGATTCGCGAGCGCAACAAGCTTCACTACCGTTTCAATCACTGGCCGATCTGGATCTTCGTGTTCTTCATCGCCCCGGGGCCGCTCACCTTCGATCTCTTCGAGCGTGGCTTCGACGCGCGGATGGCGATCTGGCTGGGCGTTGTGCTGCTCGGCACCGGCATTGCGGGATTGCGTGGTGCCCTGCCAGGTGTCGAGGCCAGGCCTTACATCATTCGCTTCACCGAAGACAAACCCAATCCCCTCTATCGCCGCGTGTGCTACACCTTCGCCTGGAGCGAAGTCATCACCTTCGCGCTGCTCAACATCGTTGGGCTCGTGGTGGCGATTGTGACCGGCGAGTGGCATCTGAAGCAGATCTACAACTACGCGTATTTCCCCATCGCAGGAACCATCTGGTTTCGCGGATTTCTCGGGCAACTGCCGCGTGTGAAGGCGTCCACCGCGGGCGAGGGACACGAGCGCCGCTATTTCTACGGCTCTGTCTGGGCGGTCTGCTGGGCGCAGCCGACGCTGTGGCTCATGTGGAAGGTGCTGCCACAGAACCCCCTCTTCGACACGTTCAAACTCGTGGTCTTCCTCAGCATTCTTGCATTTGTCGGCAATCTGGCCCGCCTGGGCAAGCTGCCGAGGACCCGTCCGATCGTGCCGGGCGAACTCGCCGTTTCAGACTAGCCGCGTGGGCCGCGCCGAGCGGCTCCGATCGACGCCGCATCACGGAGACTCATGGCCAGACGCGAAGGGTGGAAGGGCTGGGACGCATACGCGCCGTTTTACGACTGGGAGAATGCGCGCACCCTCGGCCGCAAGGACGTGCCGTTCTGGACTCAGATTGCGAAGCTGGCCAGGGGCCGCGTACTGGAGCTCGGTTGCGGTACCGGGCGAGTGTCGCTGCCACTGGCTCGTGCTGGCGTCAAGCTCGTTGGTGTCGATCGCTCGGAGCAGATGCTTGCCAGGGCCGCCCGTCGTGCCAGGAGCCTTAAGCCACCGGCCGGGAAGTCGCGCCGCCGACGGCTGCCGCTGTTACGTGCCGACATTCGTGCGCTGCCGTTCGCTGACGCGGCATTTTCTGCGGTGATTGCGCCCTACGGCATCCTGCAGTCGTTGACCAGCGACCGCGATCTCAAGGCGACTCTCGATGCCGTGGCTCGCGTGGTCAAGCCCGGAGGGATCTTCGGTCTCGACCTGGTGCCCGACGTTCCAAACTGGAAGGAATACAGTCAGCGCATCCAGATGCGCGGGAAAGCCGCGCGTGGCACGCATCTGACGCTTCTGGAATCGGTCCGTCAGGATCGCCGCCAGAAGCTGACGGTTTTCGAGCAGACCTATGTCGAACGCCGGGGCAAGGCCATCACGGAGCATCGGTTCGATCTGACCTTTCGCACTTTGCCTATCACGGTGATGCGACGACGGCTGGAAAAGGCGGGATTTGACATCGACCTGGTACTCGGTGATTACCAGGGGGGGCCATGGGACGAGCGGGCCGATGTCTGGATCATCCTGGCCAGACGGCGTCTATGATAGGATTTTCCGTCCGATCCCGTTGATTTCGCTGGAGTTTCCAACATGTCCGGCCATTCAAAGTGGCACACAATCAAGCACAAGAAGGGCGCCGCTGACGCCAAGCGTGGGAAAGTCTTCACGCGCATCATCAAGGAACTGACGGTTGCCGCACGCGGCGGCGGAGGCGATCCCGACACCAACCCTCGCCTCCGCACGATCATCGCGGACGCGAAGGCCGTCAACATGCCGTCCGACAACATCAAGCGAGCGATTCGTCGCGGCACTGGCGAAGAGCCCGGTGTGTCGTACGAGGAAGCACAGTACGAGGCCTACGGACCTGGCGGCACGGGCGTCATCATGGACGTCCTGACCGACAACAAAAACCGTACGGTCGGCGAACTTCGGCACCTGCTGACCAAGTGGGGCGGCAACCTCGCCGAGACCAATGCGGTCGCCTGGATGTTCAACAAGAAGGGTTACATCGTCGTAGCCAAGAGCCAGACGACCGAGGACGCCTTGATGTCGACCGTGCTCGAGGCCGGCGGCGATGATGTGCAAGACGACGGCGATCACTGGGAGGTGTTTTCGCCAGTCGACGCGTTCCAGAGCGTCCTCGAAGCCGTGAAAGCGCTGGGTATCACCCCCGAGGCGGCCGAGGTGTCCATGGTGCCGCAGAACCACATCAAGCTCGAAGGCAAGGCCGCGCAGCAGATGGTGAAGCTGATGGATGCCCTCGACGACCACGACGACATTCGCCATGTCTGGTCTAACTTCGATATCGAGGAGAAGGAGATCGAGGCGTCGCTCGCGTGAGGATTTTCGGCATCGACCCCGGCTCCGATCGCACCGGTTACGGGTGCATCGAAGCCGAGGGGGCACGCCATCGCATTGTGCTGAGCGGAGCTATCGCGACCTCCGCCCATGCATCGTTCCCGGAGAAATTGCTTGCCATCCATACCGGTCTGTCGGCGCTCCTCGCGGAGTGCTGCCCTGACTGCGTCGCAATCGAAAATCTGTTCTTTGCCACGAACGCACGAAGTGCGCTGAAGCTAGGGCACGCCCGAGGTGTCGCCATGCTTGCCGCCGTCGAGGCCGGCCTGCCGATCGCGGAGTACACGCCGGCCGAAGTGAAGCGAGCCGTTGTCGGCTACGGCCGGGCAGAAAAGCAGCAGGTGCAGCAGATGGTCAAGCTGCTGCTGGGATTGTCGGCACTGCCAACGCCTCACGACGCGGCCGACGCTCTCGCTGTTGCGATCTGCCACTCCCATGGCCTTGTCGCCAGCGCAAGGGTCAGTGTTCCAGTAGATCGTGGCAAGGCGGCGACCAGCTGGCGTCACTATCGCCCGGCTCGCCCGTGATCGCGCATCTTCGCGGTCGCCTCCTCGACAAGCAACCGAACCGGGTCATCGTCGATGTTCACGGCGTTGGCTACGACGTCTTCGTGCCGCTGTCGACGTTTTATGGCCTCGGCGCCGTCGGCGACGAAACCGCGCTCCGAGTTCATACGCATGTCCGCGAGGAGTCGCTGGCCCTCTACGGATTCGCGACGCGTCTTGAGCAAGACCTCTTCGAGCGGTTGATTGGTGTGAGTGGCATCGGGCCCAAGCTGGCGCTTTCGGTGCTGTCAGGCATCGAGCCTGACGAGTTGATCCGCGCGATTGAGCACACTGATGTCGCCCGTCTCACGTCGATTCCAGGTGTCGGCAAGAAGACGTCCGAGCGCATCGTGCTCGAACTGAAGGACCGCCTTCCCAAGGCGCTGCCGACGGAGCGCTCGTCGGGGGTCGCCACCTCGCCGTCGGCGCTGCGCGACGACCTGCTCTCGGCGCTGATCAACCTGGGGTATCATCGCCCCCTTGCCGAGAAAGCCGTGGAATCGGCTGTGACCGCGACGCCCGGGGGCGATTTCGAGCTGGTCCTCAGGAGAGCTCTTCGGGAACTGGCGCGCTAGCGGCCTGCACATCGCCCGATTGCTCGATTCACGTCATCATCGCCATGTCCGACGATCGTATTGTCACCGCCGCTCGCGTCGATGAAGACGCGCAGTATGAGGCCGGACTGCGGCCGCGGTCACTCAACGACTACATCGGTCAGGATCGCGTGCGCGAGAACCTGCAGGTGTCGATTGCGGCGGCGCGTCAGCGCGGCGACGCGCTCGACCACGTGCTGTTGTACGGCCCACCTGGCCTCGGGAAGACCACCCTCGCGTACGTGATTGCCAACGAACTCGGCGCGGCCGTCCGCGCCACGTCGGGGCCGGTGCTCGAAAAGCCTGGTGACCTGGCCGGCATTCTCACCAACCTCGCCGACAAAGATGTCCTGTTCATCGACGAGATTCACCGCATGTCACCGGTGATTGAAGAGATTCTCTACCCGGCGCTGGAGGACTACGAACTGGATATTGTCATCGGTCAGGGCCCAGGTGCCCGCTCGGTGAAGGTGCCACTCCAGAAGTTCACGCTGATTGGCGCGACCACTCGTGCCGGCTTGCTGACGTCGCCGTTGCGCGCGCGCTTCGGCATCGTCCACCGCCTCGAGTTCTACGAAGCGGCGGACCTCAATGAGATCGTCCGGCGGTCAGCGAGGATTCTCAACGTGCCGATCGACGATGCCGCTGCGGCCGAGGTCGCGAAACGATCGCGCGGTACGCCGCGTATCGCCAATCGTCTGCTGCGGCGCGTGCGCGACTACGCGCAGGTGCGCGCCGACGGTACTATCAGCCTGAGCGTCGCCCACGCCGCGCTGAAGATGCTCGAGGTCGACGAATACGGATTCGACGAGATCGACCGCAAGCTGCTGATGACGATCATCGACAAGTTCAGCGGTGGGCCGGTCGGGGTCAACAGTCTTGCGGCCGCAATCAGCGAAGAGAAAGACGCGATCGAAGACATCTACGAGCCGTTTCTGATTCAGGCCGGCTTTCTCGATAGGACGCCGCGCGGCCGCGTCGCGACGCCGCGCGCTTACGCATACTTCGGGCTACCCGTGCCCGGGAGGGATTCACGACTGTGGTAACCGTTCAGCATCCTGATTCGCAGCAGGGAGGTCGTTCGCGCTGCCTGGGCCGCCCGACAACGATCGCGTCGCTGGCGACGTACGTGCCGCCGCGCCTGCTCACCAATAAGGACCTCGAGCAGTTGGTGGACACCACCGATGAGTGGATTCTCCAACGGACCGGCATCCGCGAACGACACATTGTCGATCCCGGAGTTGCGACGTCGGACCTGGGAAAGGAAGCGGCGCTGAAGGCGATCGACGCCGCGGGCCTGAAGCCCACCGATATCGGGTTGATTGTGGTCGGCACGGTGACACCAGACATGATGTTTCCGAGTACCGCGTGTCTCCTGCAGCACAAGATCGGTGCGACCAACGCCTGGGGCTTCGACCTGAGCGCCGCCTGTTCGGCGTTCACGTACTCACTCACCGCGGCCAGCCAGATCGTCGCGAGCGGAGGCGTTGAGCACGCGCTCGTCGTCGGTGCCGACGTGATGTCGAGCATCATCGACTACAAGGATCGATCGACCTGCGTGCTGTTCGGCGATGGCGCTGGGGCCTGCGTCGTGTCGGCCACCACCGACAGCGGAGCCGGTATCCTCGACTACGAGCACGAGATCGACGGCAGCGGTGGTCCGGCCCTGTGCATGCCGGCTGGTGGCAGCGCCAGGCCCCCCTCGCACGATACAGTCGATCAGCGGCTCCACTACGTGAAGCAGGACGGTCAGACGGTGTTCAAGTTTGCCGTGCGGAAGACTGAAGAGATTTCGCGACGGCTGCTCGAGCGCAACGGGTTGACGCCAGACGACCTCACGCTGTTTGTGTCGCATCAGGCCAATCGTCGCATCATCATGTCGGCGACCGAGCGGCTCGGTGTTCCACCAGAGAAGGTCATCATCAATATCGAGCGGTTCGGCAACACGACGGCCGCAACGATCCCACTGGCCCTCAATGATGCCGTTGAGAGCGGCCGATTGAAGAAGGGCGACCTGGTACTGCTGGCGTCGGTAGGGGCCGGTTTCACCGTCGGTTCGGTGCTGGTTCGCTGGGGCTTCTGAGCCATCTGGAGTGACGTGGACCGTGAACGTCGCCTTCGGCTGTTACACGCGATCCAGCGCGGACTCGATGAGCGGTTCCTGCTTCCGGGGACGCGCATTCGTTTCGGTTGGGATCCGCTGATCGGACTCGTGCCCTGGGTCGGTGACGCGATCACTGCGTTCGTGGCCTGCGCGATCGTGATTCAGGCACATCAGATGCGCGTGCCTCGAGTTGTGCAACTGCGTATGCTCGCGAACGTCGGATTCGACCTGCTGATCGGTGTCGTGCCGGTGGTCGGCGATGTCGCCGATGTGTTCTGGAAATCGAACAGCCGTAATTTGGTGTTACTCGAGCGCCATGCGGCCCTGCCTGGAACGGCGACGTTTGCCGACTGGCTATTCGTCAGCGCCGTGCTCGCCAGTATTCTCGCCGCGGCGGCGCTTCCCCTAGTCGTCCTGTACTCGATCGCGCGAGCGATGGGCCAACTCTGATGCCGGACGGTCAAGCACGGCGCAGCCGTATCTTCCTGCTGTCGCCCGCCAACGTGAACGGGTCTCGAGGGACAGGGGTGCGTTCGGAGGCCTCGCGAGGCGCCATCGCTCAGCAGTTACGGTCATCCGACGGCGTCTCACTCGGGGAACTGTTCTCATTTATCAGCGCCCTCTACTTTCGCGGCAAGCTGACCTACGCGCGTCGCTTCGCGGCTCCGCCCGCGTGCGTCGAAGATCGCGGTATTCATGTCATCACGCCGAACGCCGGTCTGAGAAGTCCCGACACGCGAGTCACGCTCGACGCTGTGCAGGCGTTCGCTGACGAGGACATCGACATCAGCAATCCGTCGTATCGGCAGCCGCTTGAGCGAAGCGCGTCCCGCCTCGCCGACGACCTGGGCGACTGTGATGTGGTGCTGCTCGGAAGCATCGCGACGACCAAGTACGTCGACGTGCTGATGAACGTGTTTGGCGATCGTCTGCTGTTCCCTGTGGATTTCGTTGGTCGCGGCGATATGAGCCGAGGTGGTTTGCTGCTGCGACAAGCCGCGAAGGGGGAGGAACTCAACTATCTGCCCGTCGCAGGCGCCATGCGCCGCGGGACGCGCCCGGCCCGGCTTCCGCGCCCGGGGACGAGATGAAGGTGCCGCCCGCGATTCCCACAGACTGTGACGACGTCACACTGCGCGTCGACGATAAGGACGTTCGCCTGACGAACCTGCGCAAGCTGTTCTGGCAGGAGCGCGCCATCACCAAGGGGGCGCTCCTGCAGTACTACGCTGATGTGGCCACTGTGCTGTTACCCCACATTCGCGACCGGGCCATGGTGATGAAGCGGTACCCACAGGGCGCCTCTGGCGAGTTCTTCTTCATGAAACGGGCACCGAGTCCGCGCCCTGCATGGATTCGGACGTGCGCGATCGATCATGGCAGCAAGGGAACGATCGACTTCCCGGTGATCGATGATCGCGCGTCGCTGCTCTGGGTCATCAATCTTGGCTGTATTGATCTGAACCAGTGGTATGCACGCTGCGATGCCACCAACCAGCCTGACTACGTGCACTTCGACCTCGATCCTGGCGCTGGCGTGCCGTTCGATCGCGTCCGCGAAACGGCACTCGTCGTCAAGGAGGCGCTCGACGCCATGAGAATCCGTTCATTCGTCAAGACCACCGGTTCGAAGGGGCTGCACGTCTCTGTGCCCATTGTTCGCGGACCCGATCAGAAAGACGTCTGGACCTTCGCGAAGGCGTTCGCCGAGGAGGTCGGCCGCCGTTACCCGCGGCTGATGACGACGCAGTATCGCATCGCGAAACGCCCTGCCGGACGCGTGCTGGTCGACTACAACCAGAATGCGTGGGGACGCACTCTGGCTTCCATCTATTCCGTGCGACCGAGGCCCGAGGCCTCGGTGTCGACACCGATCGGCTGGGACGAACTGGAACGAGGCGTGCGCATCGAGGACTTCACGATCGCCGACGTGCCCGCACGCGTCGCGAAGCTCGGTGATCTGTGGAAACCGATCCTTGCGTCGCGCGGCCGATTCGATCTCGGAACTCTCTTGTAGCCATGCTGGTGCGCGACTTCGACTTCGACCTGCCTCCTGAGCTCATCGCGCAGGAGCCACCGTCAGTACGCGGTGCGTCGCGCCTGCTTCAGCTCGCGCGACAGACCGGCGATGTGGCCCACTCCACCGTATCGGCGCTGCCATCGCTGCTGTCTGCAGGCGACCTTCTGGTCGTCAACAACACGCGGGTATTCCCGGCGCGATTGCTTGGCCATCGCCATCCCAGTGGTGGCGCCGTCGAGTGTCTGCTCGTGCGCCGACTCGATGAGGCTGGACCAGGTGCTCGCGAGGAGTCGTGGGA
>CADEEX010000146.1 GCA_902826465.1 uncultured Acidobacteriota bacterium | reverse complement strand
CCGTGGAACCGTGGAACCGTGGAACCATTACGTCATCCCACGTTATGATTGCGTAGGTTCACGTAATGGAGAATCCATTCGTCTACGGAGAGATCGTGCCGTCGGCGGCGTTCGCCAACCGCGTCGACGAGCTGCACCGGCTGGTGGCCGACCTCGACGCATCGCAGAAGATCTTCCTGATCTCACCGAGGCGCTACGGCAAGTCGTCACTGATTCGTCGGGCGTTGTCGGTCATGGCTCGACGCGGCGCCCTGACCGTCGACGTCACGGTGGCCAGCTTCAGCTCGTATGTCGCGTTTCTCGAAGGCTACTCCCGGGCACTGCTGGCGGCGGAAACCAAGTGGGACCGCGCTCGGACCTGGCTCGGTGAAGTGATTCGGTCAGCACGCCCAGAGGTCCGTTACGAGCCGGACACCTCGTCGACCACCGCGGGTTCGCTCAGCGTGTCGTTTCCATCGGTTCGCTCCGAGCGCGATATCGCCAGACTGGCGCAGGAAGTGTTCGCGCTTCCCGGACGCCTGGCCGAGGTACGGCGTCGCAAAGTGGTCGTGGCCCTCGATGAGTTTCAGGCCATTGCCGGCTTCAACGGCGGATCGGTCGAGCACGCCCTGCGTGCCGCGGTGCAGCAGCAGCGCGATGTCGGCTACGTCTTCGCTGGATCAGAACCCAGCCTGATGGAGCAGATGCTGACGCCGAAGCGACCGTTTTACAAGGCCGGACCGGTCATGCGCCTGGAGCGGATTCCCGCTGACGAGTTCGCGGCCTTCCTCGACGGACGCTTCGCGAAGTCGGGCATCAAGCCCGAAGACGGGCTTGGTGCCGCGATCGTCGAGCTCGCCGGCAATCTGCCCTACGACGTCCAGCGACTGGCGCATGAAACTTGGGACGAGGTGCGTCGCGGCGGCCGTCGACGCGCCACACTCGACGATCTACACCAGGCGTTACGGCGCCTCCTCACCGAGCAGCAGATCATCTTCGAGTCGCTGTGGCAGCGACTGACGCTGCCGCAGCGCGCCGTGCTCCGCGCGGTCGTGCTCGACGGCAAGGAATTGCTATCGGCCGATGTCCGCTCACGCCACCGACTGGGAGGACCGTCCACGGTACAGACGGCCTTGGCGGCCTTGACCCGCGACGACGTCATCAGCCGCGAGGGCCCCAGCTATGTCGTGGTTGACTCGCTGCTGCGCGAGTGGGTGGCAAGGAAGACCTTCTAGTTGGTGGTCTTCGACGAGCGCATGACGGCGAGCGTCAGAATGCCGCCGCCCCACACGGTGAGCGCCAGCACCTGCGGCCACAGCGTTTCGAGGCCGACGCCCTTGAGGAAGATCGAGCGCAGGATCACCAAGAAGTAGCGCAGCGGAATGAGATACGTGAACGGCTGCACCGCCGACGGCATGTTCTCGATTGGGAACACGAAGCCAGACAGCAGCACCATCGGCATCAGGAAGAAGAAGGTCGTGGTCATCATCGCCTGCTGCTGAGTAGACGAGATCGTTGAGACGAACAGACCGAGTCCGAGTGTCGTCAGCAGATAGACGATGGTGGTGGCGAACAGCAACGGCACGCTGCCACGCAGCGGCACCTCGAACCAGAACACGGCCAGCGACAGCACCAGCACAACGTCGACCAATCCGATCAGCGCGTACGGCACCAGCTTCCCCACGATCAGCTCGGCCCTCGTCAGCGGCGTCACGTTCAACTGCTCCAGCGTCCCGACCTCTTTTTCGCGCACGATGCCCATCGACGACAGATTGGTCGTGACCACCAGCAGCAACAGCGCAACGATGCCGGGAATCATGAAGTCGCGGCTGTCGAGTTGCGGATTGAACCAGACCCTGACGCGCGACTCAAAGCCGCCAACTCCCGGCGCTCTGCCTGGCGCCCCTCGCGCCGCCACCTCCTGTGCATAGCTGTTGATCAACATCGAGGCATAACCGAGCGCAACCCCCGCCGAGTTCGAATCACTGCCGTCGGCGATTAGCTGAACGGCGGACGGCTGGCCGGCAACGATCGACCTGTAGTAACCACCCGGGATCGTCACCGCGATCCACGCCTCCCCCCGTTCCAGGAAGCGGTCGACCTCATTCGCGCCGGTCACCACCGCGGCAATCGTGAAGGTGGGAGACGCGGCGAATCGCGCCACCAGGTCACGACTGCCGGCCGAACGGTCGGCGTCAGCGATCACTACTGGCACATTGCGGACGTCAGTCGTCGCCGCGTAGGCCAGCGCGAACAGTTGAATGATCGGCGCCAGAATGACGATGCCGAACAGGCGCGGGTCCTGCCGAAGCTCGATCAGTTCCTTCCAGATGAGAAAGCGGATGCGTCGCATATCAGCGCCACTGCCGTCGCAACCGCGCCGACGCCATGAGTAAAACCACCATCGAGTACACGGTCAACGCCGCGAGCTGCTGCCAGACGATGGAGAAGCCGACGCCCTTGAGAACAATGCCTCGGAGCGCGACCAGGAAGTAGCGGGCGGGCACCACGTAGGTGATGTCCTGAAGGAAGGACGGCATGCTGGCGATCGGAAAGATGAATCCCGACAGCATCAGCGTTGGCAGGAACGACGCCAGCAGCGCCAGCTGAAACGCCACCTGCTGGGTGTCAGCCACGCTCGAGATCAGCAGACCGAGGCCGAGCGCACCGACCAGAAAAAGCGCAATGGTGCCGAGCAGCAGCGGCCACGAGCCCCGCATCGGCACCTCGAACATCGCCATAGCCACCAGCAAGATCGCCAGCGTCGAGATGAACGAGATCACGAAATACGGGATCGTCTTGCCGACGACGAACGATACCGCATTGAGCGGCGCCATTCGCACCTGTTCGATGGTGCCGCGTTCCTTCTCGCGGACAATCGACAGGGCGGTGGACACCACCGCGGTGATCATCACGATGTAGCCCATCAGCCCTGGCACCAGAAACAGCGCGCTCTTCAACTGCGGGTTGTACCAGACGCGTGGCACGACGATCAGTGGGGACTGACCACCGACACCGGCGCTCAGTCGATACCGCGCCGACTCGCTCTGCACGATCGTCTGCGCATAGTTCATCACGGTGGTGGCGGCATTGGCGTTGTCGCCATCGAGCAGAATCTGCACGGGAACAATCTCGCCCGCCGCCAGGTCGCGTGACAGGCCGGCCGGTAACACCAGGATGGCGCGCGCCGTGCCCCGGTCCATCACCGCTGTCACATCGGCACTGCTGCGGATGTCGGCCACGATGTCGAAATAGCCGGAGTTGACGAAGCTCGAGATCAGCGCGCGACTCTCAGCCGACCGGTCGCGATCGTCCACCGCCAGCGCAATGTGACGAATGTCCCAGCTCAGGGCGTATCCGTAGATCAGCAGGAACAGCGCCGGAATGAAGACCAGGATCATCAGCGTCCGCCGATCGCGGGCGATCTGACGCATTTCCTTGCGACCGACGCTGAGCGCCTTGCGCATAAGTGCTACGCCCCTGGCGCAACCACGTCGAGGAACACATCCTCGAGCGACGGTTGCACCGGCTCAATCGTCCGAAGCCCCACGCCGTGGCTGCTGAGCCGATCGCGCAGCATGCGCGTCGCCTCAGGTACGGCGGCAGTCACCACGGCATGCACGGCCGTGCCGAAGATGCTGGTCTTCTGCACACCGTCGGCGCCGTCGAGCACGCGCATCGCCTGAACCGCATCGTCCGACTGAATCTCGAGAATCGACCGGCCTTTGAAGAGCGCCTTCAATTCGCTGGTCGAGCCAAGCGCCGCCATCTTGCCGGCGTGAATGATCGCGATTCGGTTGCAGTGCTCGGCTTCGTCGAGATAATGCGTCGTCACCAGCACCGTGACACCGTCGTCGGCCAGGCGATCAATGAGCGTCCAGAAGTGCCGCCGCGACACCGGATCGACGCCACCGGTCGGTTCGTCGAGAAAGACAATCTTCGGCTCGTGAAGGATGGCGCAGCCGAGTGCCAGGCGCTGGCGCCATCCGCCGGACAGATCGGCTGTTTTGGTCTTCTCGCGGCCGCGCAGTCCGGCCATCTGCAGGACGAACTCGCGTCTGGCGTCGAACGCCGTTCCGGACAGGCCATAGATGCCGCCAAAGAACCTGATGTTCTGGTCGACGGTGAGCTGCTCGTAGAGCGAGAAGCGCTGCGACATGTAGCCGATGCGTCGCTTGACGCCTTCCGGGTCGGTCGAGACCTCGACGCCATCGACACGCGCTGATCCGCTGGTTGGCTTCAGCAGGCCACACAGCATCCGGATGGTCGTCGACTTGCCGGCGCCATTGCTGCCAAGAAAGCCGAACACCTCTCCGCGCCGCACATCGAACGAGACGTGGTCGACGGCCACGAAGCTGCCGAACGTGCGCGTCAGGTTCGAGACCTCGATGGCGTTCATTGTCCGAGCGCCCGCTTCAATCGTGCGGTGGCGAGCTGCCGGCTGGCGATCGCCTGGGTGCGGTCGAGAGACGACTGCAGCACCAGCACCTGGGCGTCGAGCACGTCGCTGCTGATGGCGACACCGGCCGCATAGCGGTCGTTGACGACGCGAAGCGCCTCGTTGGCGGCCCGCAGTCCGGCATCGGCGGCGTCGAGCGCAGCGCCGCTCGATTCGATCTCGGACAGACGCTGCCTGATCTCGAGGGCCACGACCGAATCGAACTCCGACAACCGCTGATCGAGAACCCGCTTGCCAGCCACCGCCTCCGCCGCTTCCGCTTTGGAGCGACCACCATCGAAGAGGGCCCAGTTCACGTTGACGCTGGCATCCCACGACGTTCGCCAGGTGTCGGCCCTCGGAAAGAAGCGCGGGTTGGGATTGGCGTAGTCAACCCCACCACCAACCGCGATCGTCGGTCTTCTCAACGCCGTCGCCGCGAGCGCCCGCTCTTCTGCCGCCGCGCGACGGTCGAGCATGGACTGCCTGTCCTTCCGTTGGACGACGGCCCGTGCCGTGAGCGCAACGATGTCGTCGTCGATTGTGGTCATCGTCGGCGGAATGCCTGGCATCAGCGCGGTGCCAGGAGGAGCGCCAATCAGCCGGGCCAGATCGGCTTCAGCAATGGTGCGCGACGACCGGGCCTGAATGCTGAGCATGCGCTGCCTGGCCTCCTGTGCCTCGGCGGTGGAGACCTCGTTTGGTGGCACCAGGCCAGCGTTCAACGCATTGCGAACGTTCGTGAGGTGTGCGGACGTGCGTGACAACGATTCGTTGACCACGCGCACAGACTCGTCGGCAACGACGAGCGCCCAGAACGCGCGCTCGACATCGAGCCTGACATCGGCTTTCATCGCTTCGATGTCGCTGTCCGACGCCATCAGCTCATGGCGAGCCGCACGCTCGAAAGCCTGCAGGCGCCCGCCGGTGTAGAGCGGGACCGCGACATCGAGCCGTGACCGGTAGTTGTCGGGAATGTCGGGATACACCAGACGGAACTCGTTGTTCGGCAGGAGCAGACCGAACTCATCAACATGATTGGTACGCGTGTAGCCCGCCTGCGCGCTGATCATCGGGCGCTGCACCGCCTGGCGCTGCCCGACTACGGCATCGGCCACATCGCGGCGCGCCGACACTTCGCCGACGCGGTAACTGCTCGCCACGCCGCGTGCAATCGCATCGTCGAGGGTGAGGATCGTGGGCGCGCCGGTCTGCCCAAGGGCGACGGCGGTGACACCAATCAGCATCGCCGCAGCGAGCATCAGGACTCGAGGTTTCATGACGAGACTTCTCCAAGCTTCGTGACAAAGACGTCTTCGAGCGACGAGCGAATGATTCGGACCGTGGCGCCGTCGAGACCCGCGGTGCGAAGGCTGTGCTCGAGTAGCGCTTCGCCGCCGGTGGCGTGCGATTGAGACAGCCGCACATGGGCACGTTCGCCGAACACCTGGACACTCAGCACACCGGTCACCCCTGACAGCGACGCGGCGATACGGCGATGCTGCGGCGCCATCACCTCGTAGAGCGTGCCGGGCAGGCTGGAACGCAAGGCCGCTGGAGTGTCGAGGGCGAGCAGCCGGCCGTTGTTGAGGAAGGCGACGCGGGCGCAGCGCTCGGCTTCGTCCAGATAGGGAGTGGTCATCACGATCGTGATGCCCTGCGCGAGGAACTCGGACAGCAGCTTCCAGAACTCGCGTCGCGACACCGGGTCGACACCCGTCGTCGGCTCGTCGAGCACGATGAGTTTCGGTTCGTGGATCAGCGTGCAGGCGAGGGCCAGCTTCTGCTTCATGCCGCCGGAGAGTTGCCCGGCGAGGCGGCCACGAAACGGCGTCAGTCCTGTCAGGTCGAGCAACCGGGTACGGCGGACATCGTAGTGGCGCACGCCGTGAATCTCGGCGAAGAAGGCAATGTTCTCGTCGATTGAGAGGTCTGTGTAGAGGCTGAAGCGCTGCGACAGATAGCCGATCGAGGCCGTGAGCGCGCGGTGCTGTTTCACTGGATCCAGGGTGTGCACACGGACGGTGCCGGCGTCGGCCTTGAGGAGTCCGCACAGGAGGCGGATGGTCGTGGTCTTGCCAGCGCCGTCCGGTCCAATCAGCCCGAACATCTCGCCCGCACCGATCGCGAACGAGAGATCGGCCACGGCGTCGGTGCGGCCGTAGCGCTTCGACACCTGATCGAAGCGCACGGCGTCAGCGGGCAAAGGGAAGCTCCGCTTCGACCGGCATGCCAGACTTCAGCACACCGTTCTTGTTGTCGACGCTGACCTTCACGCGAAACACCAGCTTCGAACGATCCTCAGGCGTCTGAACGTTCCGGGGCGTGAACTCCGCCTTGTCTGAGATGGCGCTGACCGTGCCTTCGATTCCAGGCGCCCCACCGTCAGGAAAGACCGTCGCCGACTGTCCGACGCGCAGCTTTGGAATCGCTGGCTCATCCACATAGACGTTGGCCCACGCGCGATCGAGGTCGGTAATCACCACGAGCGGTGCGCGAGGCTGCACCAGCTCGCCGGCATCGACAATCGTTTCGGTGACGACGCCACCAACCGGGGCGACGATGGTCGCGTCGGCAATGGCTTTCTCCCAGATGGCGACCTGGGCCGCCAGGGCGTCGACCCTCGCGCGTGCGCCCTCGACCTCTTCGCGCCTGGCGCCGGCGCGGAGTCGAAGGACGCCTTCCTGGGCCGCAGCAATGCGCTGGTCTGCGGCGCGCCGTCGATCGCGCAGCACATCTCGACGAGCCACGGCGTCGTCTCGCTGTTTGCGGGAGCCGGAGTTCGAGGCGAGTAGTGACTCGAACCGCTGCACCTCGATCTCGGACGCATTGAGATCGGCGGCGGCCGCGGCGGCTTCGGCTTCAGCGGACGAGACCTGCGCTTCGGCCTGACGAATGTCTTCGATCCGCGAGCCGGCAAGCAACAGACGCACCTGCGCTTCGGCCTGCGACTGCTCGGCCTTTGCACGCGTCAGCGCCAGGGTCGCGTCGGCTGCATCGAGACGCGCGATCGGTGCGCCGGCGGTCACGCGCTGCCCCTCTGCGACGTGCAGTTCGAGGACGCGGCCTGCCACCTGCGCGGAGACGTGGACATCGGTGGCCTCGACCTGACCCGACGCGCGGACACGATCGGCGAGCGGAGGCTCTTTGCAGCCGGCGGCGGTCAGCGCAACAGCAACGAATCCGGCCAGGAGGAGGTGGTTCATCATCGGGCTTTGACGAATCGGCATCATGATCGAGCTTTCGAGGGAGCGGCGTTGACCAGCGACAGGCGCGCCGTCGCCTGCATGTGCCGGACGAACACGTCCGACGTAACCTCGCTGAGGTTCACGAGCTTATGGGCGGCCATCGCCTTGCGGATCGGCGCGCCGCCCAGATACAGCACAATGGGCGCCATGATCGTGAAATAGGCCATCACCGGATGAACGCGACGAATCGTTCCCTTGTCCGCACCCTCAACGACCACCCGGCCGACAATCGCCGGCAGCGCCGCCATGGCCGCAAGCGTGCCACGGTCAAGATGAGCGCCGCCTTCGGCGATTTCGCGGAGCATGATGGCAGGGAAATGTTCATGCTCGTCGATGAAGCCAGCGATAGCGGCGACGAGATCCTCGATCTTCTGCTCCGGGGGCGAAGAGCTTTCGGCAATTGGACGCAACCGCGCGGCGGCGGCCGTGAAAATGTTGAGCAGCAGCGCTCGGTACAACGCCTGCTTGCTGCCGAAGTGGTAATAGAGCATCGCCTTGTTGGCGCGGGCGCGGCGGGCGATACGATCGACGCGTGCACCAGCGAAGCCGCGCGCCGAAAACTCGATCACGGCAGCAGCGAGAATCCGTTCCGGCGACACCTTGAGCGGACGTGGCATAGAAACTAACCAGTCAGTTAATAATTATGACTCTACCCCAGACCGGAACAATTGTCATCGCCGGCGGCAGCGGCTTCCTCGGTGGCCCCCTGGTCCAGACCCTCACCACGGCCGGGCACCGGGTCGTCGTGCTGTCGCGCGAGGGCGGCACCGGCAGCGCCTCTGAGCGACGCGTGGCGTGGACGCCGGACGGAACGGCCGGCGCCTGGGCCAGCGAAATCGACGGCGCTGATGCCGTGGTGAACCTGGCCGGCGAGTCGATCGCCGGCAAGCGCTGGACCGACGAGCAGAAGCGGCGGATTCTCGAAAGCCGCGTACTGGCCACACGCAGCCTGGTGGCGGCAATCGACGCGGCCACCGCCCCGCCACCGCTGCTCATCAGCGGATCAGCGGTCGGCTACTACGGCCCGTGCGGCGATGAACCGGTCACCGAGCAAACGCGGGCCGGGCGCGACTTCCTGGCCTCGGTGTGCACCGCCTGGGAAGCCGAGGCGCAGCGGGCCGGTTCGGCGCACACACGCGTGGTCGTGGTTCGCACCGGCCTGGTGCTGGCGCGCGATGGCGGGGCGCTGCCGCAGATGTTACCGCCGTTCTGGTTCGGCGTCGGCGGTCCGGTGGGATCAGGGCGTCAGTACTGGCCGTGGATTCATCGCCACGATTGGCTGGCTCTCGTCCAGTTCCTGCTCACCGCACCGGACGTGTCCGGGCCCGTCAACGCGACGGCGCCCAAACCGGTGCCCAATCGCGATTTCGCCACAGCCCTCGGGCGCGCGATGCATCGTCCGGCCTTCATGCCGGCTCCCAGCTTCGCACTCAAGCTGCTGCTGGGAGAAATGGCGGAAGGACTGCTGCTCTCGGGCCAGCGCGCGCTGCCCACAAAGGCAGAGAAGCTGGGGTTCACGTTCACGTACGCTCGCCTCGACGATGCGCTCGCGGATCTGTTCAAGGCTTAGGGCTCAGGGCTCACGCCTCAGGACTTAGGGCTCAGGACTTCCGGCTTAAGCCTTGAGCCGTGAGCCTTAAGCCCTACAAGAGTCGCTGCACCGTCCAGTAGACACCCAGGCACGCAATCGCCACTGAGGCCGGCTGCACAATGAATCGGCGGTAGGTCCGTCCGTTCGCCCGCCAGTACGCCACGCCAGCAAAGGCC